>JANMBS010000170.1:0-7081 GCA_031360525.1 Thermomicrobiales bacterium | reverse complement strand
GTCGACTGGAGCGCCATGTTCGCGGCGCTCTACCGCGCGGGCTACGACGGCGATGTCATCATCGAACACGAAGACCGCGATTTCGAGAGCACGGACGAGCTCGTCAAGCGAGGGTTCATCCTCGCCCGCGGCGTCCTGCGCCCGTACATCGTCTGAGAGGATCCATGACCCTGTCGATCGACCAGCTCAGCTACCGCGACGTCGCCAAGACCATCGATCACTCGCTGCTGCGCCCCGAACTCGACGACGGTTTCGTGCTCGACGGCTGCCGCCTGGCCGCCGAATACGACGTGGCGTCCGTGTGCGTCCGGCCGGCCGATGTCGTTCGCGCGGCCGCGATCCTGGCCGGCACCGGGGTCGCGGTCGGGACGACCGTCGGGTTCCCGCACGGCAACCACCTGACCGAGACCAAGGTCTTCGAGGCGCGTCGGGCACTGACCGACGGCGCGACCGAACTCGACATGGTCATCCAGATCGGGGCGCTGAAGTCCGGCCGCGATTCGGATGTCCGGGCTGACATCGCCGCGGTCGTCGAGGTCGCCCACCACGCGGGTGCCATCGTCAAGGTCATCTTCGAGAACGCCTACCTCACCGACGACGAGAAGATCCGCGCGTGCCACCTGACCGAGGCGGCCGGCGGTGACTTCGTCAAGACCTCGACGGGCTTCGCGCCGAGCGGCGCGACCCACGACGATCTCCGCCTGATGCGGGCCAATACCGCGGCTCACGTCGGGGTCAAGGCGGCCGGTGGCGTCCGGACCCTCGACGCGCTGCTCGAGGTCATGGCCCTCGGGGTGACACGGGTCGGGGCGACCGCGACCGCGACCATTCTCGACGACTTCCGTGCGCGGGTGGCCGGCGGCCACGGCGTGGCGGTGGTGCCGGGCTCCGATGAGGGGTCGTACTGATGCCCGGCGATGTGCGCATCGGCATGCTCGGGTCCGGGTTCATCGCCGAGTTCCATGCGCTCGGCCTGCGCTACGTGCCGGGCGCCCGGGTCGTTGCCAACTTCGGCGCCGGTGCGGACCGGCGGACGAGGTTCGGCGAGCGCTTCGGGAGTCGGCCGCTCGCGTCGATCGAGACCGTCTGTGCAGATCCCGAGGTCGACCTCGTCGTGGTGTCGCTGCCCAATCACCTCCATGTCGAGGGCGTTCGCGCCGCCGCCGCAAACGGCAAGGCCGTGGCCTGCACGAAACCGCTCGGTCGCAACGCGACGGAGGCAGGCGAGATGGTCCGCCTCGTGGAGGCGGCCGGCGTCTTCAACGCGTACCTCGAGAATGTCGTCTTCACCAGCGAGACGATGCGCATGCGCGAGATGATCGAAGCCGGCGCGATCGGCCGACTGACGACCTTCCGAGCCCGCGAAGGCCACAGCGGTCCGCACGCCCGGCACTTCTGGGACGCCGACCTGGCCGGCGGCGGCGCGCTCCTGGACATGGCCTCGCATGGCGCCGAGGCCGCCCGCTTCCTGTTCGGCAAGGACGTGCCGATCCGCGACGTATTCGCCTGGGGCGCGACCCTGGTCCACGGCGACAAGACGACCGGTGAGGACAACGCGGTGATGCTCGTCCGGTTCGCCGACGATCGGGTCGCGACCATGGACGTCTCGTGGTCGTCCAAGGGTGGCCTCGAGAACCGCTTCGAGGCGTACGGGGACGCCGGACGGATCGTCGAGGACATCACGTCCACCACGCTGCGCGCGTTCATCGAGCGACCGGCCGGGTACATCGGTGAGAAGGCCGATGCCGATACGGGGTGGGTCTTCCCGGTCCCCGACGAGCCGTACGCCCACGGCCACGACGCGATGATGCGCCACGTCGTCGAGTCGTTCCGAGACGGCGTCACGCCGCGCGAGACGTTCCGCGACGGGTTCGTGGTGAACACGATCATCGACGCCGCCTATCGCTCGATGCGGAGTGGCACCTGGGAAGCGGTCGAGCAGCCCGTTCCGGTCGGAGCGGCCTGAGATGGGTGTGGAGCGCGGCCTGCCCTGGATCGACGAGGCCATCCGGCTTCTCGGGGTGCTATCCGAGACCCAGGCCGGTGTCATCGAGCAGGCCAGTCAGTGGTGTGCCGAGGCGATCGCCGCGGACGGCCTCGTCCACCTGTTCGGGACGGGTCATTCCCGGATGCCGGTCGAGGAGATGTTCCCGCGCTACGGCTCCTACCCCGGGTTCAACCCGATCGCCGAGCTGTCGATGACCTTCCACACCCAGGTCGTGGGCGCGAACGGCCAGCGCCAGGCGATGTTCATCGAGCGCACCCCGGGCCTGGCCGAGGTCATCCTCGACAACTTCGCGTTCGGGCCGAAAGACGTGCTGATCGTCTTCTCGGCCGGCGGCACGACGGCGGTCCCGGTCGAGATGGCGCGCGGCGCGCGTCGGCGGGGCCTGCGGGTCATCGCCGTCACCTCGGTCGCGCAGTCGATGTCGAGCGATGTCGATCCGGTGGTCGGCAGCCGTCTCCTCGACGAGGCCGACCTCGTCATGGACCTGTGCACCCCGCACGCCGATGCCCTGATCGCGATCGACGGGCTCGACACGCCGGTCGGTCCGGGCTCGACCGTGACCGCCATCGCGATCGTCAATTCCATCAAGGTGCGGACTGCCGAGCTCCTCATGGAGCGCGGCGGCATGCCACCCGTCATCACCCGTGCATCGGTCGTGGGCGCCGATCGCTCGAACGCCTTATTCGATGCAGCCTATCGTGAGCATTCGCGCCGTCTCGCTCGCGCCATCGATCGTGGGAGCGGTCGTGGTGAGCCGGCGGCGCGACAGGAGGTGTCAGAGACCGCATGATGCGCACGGTCGCCCTCGCACTCGGGGGCGAAGACATGTTCGATCCACGGCACGGCCAGGATGGCCTGCCGATCGAAGAGGAGGAGCACGCATGATCCAGAAGGGATCGATCCGAGCCAAGATGCTCGGCGGTCTGGCAGCCGTGGCGTTGGTCGCCGTGGCCTGCTCGAGCAGCGGGGCGTCGACCGCCCCGGGCGGCTCGGCCGCGGCCAGCGGCGGCGCGACCGGTTCGTACAAGATCGGCTTCGCCAATGGTGGCGGCGTCGGCAACGGATGGCGCGAGTCGTCGATCTGCTCGGTCAAGGCCCAAGCGGCCAAGTCGGGCAAGGTTTCGAGCGTGACGGTCATCAACCACAACGCGACCCCGGCAGAGCAGCTCACCGACATCCGCGACCTGATCGCTGCCGACGTGGACGCGATCATCATCAACCCGAACGATCCGAGTGCGCTCAACGAGGCGATCGACGAGGCCATCAAGGCCGGGATCAAGGTCGTCGCCATCGACGCGTTCGTCACCGCCAAGGGTGCCTACAACCTGTCCAACGACCAGATCCAGTACGCCTACCTCGGCGCCAAGGCCCTGTTCGAGCAGATGGGCAAGAAGGGCGCCGTCGTCTACATGCGCGGCATCGCCGGCCACCCGGCCGACACCGACCGCGACACCGGCTTCAAGAAGGCTCTCGCCGAATTTCCCGACATCACGGTCGCCAAGGAGGTCGTGACCAAGTGGGATCCCGCGATCGCCGTCAGCCAGATCAACGACATCATGAGCAGCGGCGTGCCGTTCGACGGCGTCTGGACGTCTGGCGTCGACTCGTCGATCGTCGATGCCATGAAGACCGCCAAGCACCCGCTCGTGCCGATCGTCGGCGCGGATAACGCGGGCTTCGTGACCCAGCTTCTCAACGAGCCGGGCCTCAAGGGTGCGGCCGTGACCAACCCGTCGGCCGTCGCCGGCGCCGGTCTCGTCCTGGCCCTCAAGCTGCTCGCCGGCGAGACGCCGGCCGAGACCACCGTCCATATCACCCCGGAGCTCTGGGACAATTCGACCGAAGCGGGCAAGGCTGCCCTGACGTCGGCCCAAAACCCCAAGCTCAACAAGCTGTGGCCCCTCGGGCTCACGGTCAAGGATTGGACCACGTACAGCGTGGAGGATCTCATCGCCTGCAAGGGACCGGGCGAGTAACCCGGATCCGCTGAGGATCGCTCTCGTGGGGACGCCGGCGCCGCCGGCGTCCCCCATGCATCCATCGACGTTCCCTGGAGTGAGCGCTTGATGCCCGACGTGTTGCTCGAGGCGACCGGGGTCGCCAAGCGATATGGCGCCGTGGCGGCCCTGCGGTCGGCGTCCCTGTCCGTGCACGCGGGCGAGGTCCACGCGCTGATGGGCGCGAACGGCGCCGGCAAAAGCACGCTCGTCAAGATCCTCACCGGCGCGGTTCATCCGGACAGCGGTTTCATCCAGGTCCGCGGCGAGCCGTACCTTGCTCGATCCCCCGCCGAGGCCCGACGCGGCGGTATCGTGTCCGTCTACCAGGAGCCGGCCGTCATACCGGACCTGGACATCCGTTCGAACCTACGCCTGACGAAGACGCCGATCGAGCCGTTCCGCCACTGGCTGACCGAACTGGGCATCGGCGACCTGGACCTCTCGGACATGGCGCGCGACCTTCCGCTGGCGACGCTGCGCGTGATCGATCTGGCCCGTGCACTCGCCATCGAGCCCCACGTCCTGATGCTCGACGAGATGACAGCCGCGTTGCCCGCGGACCTGACCGAGCGGGTGCTCCATGTCATCGGCAATCAGCGCGGGTCGGACCGGTGCATCATCTTCATCTCCCACCGCCTCATCGAGATCGCGGCAGTCTGCGATCGGGCGACCGTTTTGCGCGAAGGCGAGACCGTCGGCGTCGTGGACATCACCGAGGGCTCAGAGCAGCGGATCGTGGAGCTCATGCTCGGCGAGCGGGCGAGCGACACGAAGGCCCGCCAAGACGCCGTGCGCAGCGGTGCCGCCACCACCGAGGAATCGAAACCCAAACTCGCTGTCCACCAACTCCGGGTCGGCGCGCGACTCAAGGATGTCTCCTTCGACCTGCGGGCTGGTGAAGTCCTCGGCGTCGCCGCCCTCGAAGGCCAGGGCCAGGACGAGCTGTTCGATGTCCTCGCGGGCTCTCGCCGCCCGGACGGCGGCGAGCTTCTCGTCGATGGCGTTCCGGTCTCATTCCGGCACCCGGCCGACGCCATCAGGGCCGGCATCGTCTACGTGCCGGCCGACCGCGCCGAGGCATTGCTCATGCAACGGTCGGTGCGGGAGAACGTCGCCCTGCCATATGTCGCGGGCGTCCGGTCGTGGGGCCCGATCGCGATGGCGGACGAGGCGACCCATGTGAATGCAGCGGTCCAGAAGCTCCAGATCGACACGCGCGCTGCGTCCGAGGTCCGCCAACTATCCGGCGGCAACCAGCAAAAGGTGACCATCGCCCGGTGGGTCGCTGGCGGCGTGCAGACGATGTTGTGCTTCGACCCGACCCGCGGGATCGACATCGGCACCAAGCAGCAGATCTACGAGCTCGTCCGCAACCTTGCGGCCGCCGGCGCCGCGGTGCTCTTCTACACGTCCGAGCTCAAGGAGGTCCAGCTCGCGTGTGACCGGGCCATCGTGATCTTCGCTGGCCGCATCGTCGCCGAGATCCCAGTCGCGGATGCCGACGAGCCCACCTTGTTGCGAGCCGCCTACGACCTGCCGCCGGACGTCCCGATGCCCGAGGAGGTGGCCGCCGGGGAGCTGGCCGCCGAGGCGCCCGCACCCGATGGGTTCGCCGTGCCCGATCCAAGGGCCGTCGGCGATCCGGGGTCGGCCGGTGCCGGCCCGGCGGTGTCGGCGTGAGTGCGGCCGTAGAGGTCGGCACGAGGGAGCGCCCGGAACCGATGGCGCAGATGCGCCGCCGGGCACAGCGCAATTCATGGACGTTGGCACTGCTCGGGCTGTTTGTGGCGATGCTCGCGATCACGTACTTCATCCAACCGCGCTACGGGGCCGCCCAGCTCCAGGGCCTGGCCATCGGGGCGCTCCCGCTCGCGATGGCGGCGGTCGCGCAGGCCATCGTCGTCATCTCCGGTGGCATCGACCTGTCAGTCGGCTCCATGATGGCGGTCACCAGCGTGACCGCGGCTGTCCTTATGAAGGACCAGCCGGAGACGTTCACGATCGTTGCGGTCATCGGTATCCTCGTCCTCGGTCTGGTCCTGGGAATCATCAACGGGGTCCTCGTGGTCGTCACGCGCGTTCCCGACATCGTCGTCACTCTGGCGATGTCGTTCGTGTGGGCCGGTGCAGCGCTGGTCGTCCTGCACACGCCCGGTGGCGGATCCGCAGCCTGGCTCCGCGACATCGCCAAGGGCTCGATCGGCAGCGAGTGGATCCCGAGCGCACTGGTGACACTGCTGATCATCGTCGGTGTGATCTGGATTCCCCTCCGCCGCTCGGGAGCAGGGTTGGCCCTCTATGCCGTGGGCAGCAACCGCTTGGCGGCGTTCAGGAGTGGCGTTCCGGTCAGCCGCACGAAGATCCTCGCCTATATGCTCGGTGGCCTCTTCTCGGCGTTCGGCGGCCTCGCTCTCACGGCGACGACCGGGATCGGGACGCCAGTGCCCGGTGCCTACACCCTGCTCGCCGTGGCCGCCATCGTCCTCGGTGGGGTCAGTCTGGCCGGCGGCCGTGGTGGTATCGCCGGACCGATCGTGGCCGTGTTCGTACTGGCCCTCGTGCGGACGGACTTGACCCTCCTCGGCGCCAACTCGAATCTGTCCACGGTCATCCAGGGTGCGATCCTCATCGGGGTGGTCATGTTCGGGAGCCTGCTGACGAGGAGGAGGGCTCGGACATGAGTGTCCAGACCGAGCTGGCCCCCGCCGGTCGTCCCCTCCCGAGCCGCGAAGTTTTCCGGCGGCTCCTGCGCGATCGCCCGCTGATCCCGCTGACCGCGCTCCTCGTGGGCTTGATCGCGCTCATGGAGTTCGTCCGACCGGGCGTCCTCACAGCCGACTGGATCGGTTCGACGATCCGGGCCGCCGTCCCGCTCGCGATCCTCGCTGCTTGCCAGACCCTCGTGATGCTGACCGGTGGCATCGACCTCTCGGTCGGCATGGTCGGCTCCATGGCCGCGTTCATCATGGCGACCCAGACGGGCTCCCAGGGACCGGCCGTCGCGATCCTCCTGGCGGTAGGCGCCGCGATCATCGCCGGCATCGTGAACGGGATCGGGGTCGGGGTGTTCAAG
>JANMBS010000149.1:0-1667 GCA_031360525.1 Thermomicrobiales bacterium | reverse complement strand
GGTACCGGAGCGACGGAAGGCCTCGATCAGGCGGAGCCGCTTGATCGCCTTCTTGCGCCGCTGGCCGGAGCTGGTGCGGACCTCAACGTGGAGGGAGCGCGCGAGCTCCTCGAGGTCCATCCGGCTGATGATCTCGCGGACCGCCTCGGCCCCCATCCCCGCCCCGAAGACACGGCCGCCCTTGGCGCCCGCGCCGTAGCGCTCGTCGAGGTTGCGGTACTCGGTCTCGCCGAGGGTCTGCATCGGCTTGAGCGACTCGAGCTCGTCGCGCAGCTTGCGCAACTCGTCCTTCGTGCCCTGGGCCTGCTCCTGGAGACTTTCGCGCTCCTGGCGGAGGGTATCGTCCATCGCCGCGCGAAGGTCGTCGACCTTCTGCTCGACGGCACGCGCCTCGTCGGCCTCGCGCTGCTGGAGGTCGGCGTTGACCTGCTCGGTGTATTCGCCGACGATCTTGCGCAGGCGAGCCGTGGCTTCCTTGCCGCCCTTGTCACCGGCGGCCACGACGACCTCACCGGTCGGCTCGAACGCGAGAGTCTCGGCAGCGACACCGGACTTGAGCTCGGCGAGGGCCGCCTGGGTCACCTGCGCGAGAGCAGCGATCTCCTGGGTCCGGGTGGAGCGCTGGGCCTCCAGGTCCGCCTTGGTCCGGGCAAGCTCGGCGTTGAGCTCGTCCTTGGCCTTGTTGACTTCGGTGCGCAGCTCGTCCTCGCGGGCCGCCAGCGCCTGGCCGGCCTTGCCGCCGCGGCCCTCGGCCTCTTCCTCGAGCGCCGCCAGGGCGCGTTTGCGCGCGTCCTCGTCCACGTGGGTGACGATGTACAGCGCGAAGTAGAGGATGCGCTCCAGGTTGCGCGGGCTGATGTCAAGCAGGATGCCGAGCCGGCTCGGCGTGCCCTTGAAGTACCAGATGTGGCTGACCGGGCTGGCCAGCTGGATGTGGCCCATCCGCTCGCGGCGGACCTTCGAGCGGGTGACCTCGACGCCGCACTTGTCGCTGATGATGCCCTTGTAGCGGATGCGCTTGTACTTGCCGCAGTAGCACTCCCAGTCCTTGGTCGGACCGAAGATGCGCTCGTCGAAGAGGCCGTCCTTCTCCGGCTTGAGCGTCCGGTAGTTGATGGTCTCGGGCTTGGTGACCTCGCCCTTCGACCATTCCCGGATCTGGTCCGGGCTGGCAAGCGAGATGCGGATCGCGCTGAAGTTATTGACTTCGAGCATGGTTCTCCTCCGCGCCGCCGTCTGGCTCGGCAACGCGATGCGGACCGTGAGCAAGCGGAGTCGTGCCGGCCATGGCGCGGCTCCGCGGGTGTCGGGTCGGGGTCGGGTTCAGGTTCGGTGACAGGCGATCAGTCCTCGAACCCGGCAAGGTTGATCCCACCGAGATCGGGCAACAGGTAGCCCGAAGCGTCGTCTTCGGCCAAGGGGATCTCCTCCTCGTTCGGGTCGAGGATCTCGGCGTTGAGACCGAGGCTCCGCAGTTCCTTGATCAGGACCTTGAAGGACTCCGGGACGCGAGGCGGCTGGATCTCTTCGCCCTTGACGATCGCCTCGTAGGTCTGGACTCGTCCGAGGACGTCGTCCGACTTGACGGTGAGCAGCTCCTGCAGGATGTTCGCGGCGCCGTACGCCTCGAGAGCCCAGACCTCCATCTCGCCGAAACGCTGCCCGCC
>JANMBS010000133.1:0-2519 GCA_031360525.1 Thermomicrobiales bacterium | reverse complement strand
CCACTGATCGAGATGGTGTTCCAGCGGGGCATTTCGCGCGTGCCGAATTCGATCAGTGGCTATCACATTCGCGAGGCCGGCTCGACGGCCGTCCAGGAGCTGGCCTTCACCATCGCCGACGGGATGGCCTACGTCGAGGCGGCGCTGGCACGCGGGCTGCGCGTCGACGACTTCGCGCCGCGCCTGTCCTTCTTCTTCAACAGCCACAGCGACTTCTTCGAGGAGATCGCCAAGTTCCGGGCATCGCGCCGGATCTGGTACAAGCTCATGACCGGTCGCTATGGTGCCGAGAACGAGCGCTCGGCCTGGATGCGCTTCCACACCCAGACGGCCGGGGTCTCCCTCACACCGCAGCAGCCACTCAACAACCTGACCCGGGTGGCCTTGCAGGCGCTGGCGGCGGTCCTGGGCGGGACGCAGTCGCTCCACACCGATGCGTACGACGAGGCCCTGGCGGTGCCGACAGCGGAAGCCGCCCTCCTGGCCCTCCGCCAGCAGCAGATCATCGCCGAGGAGAGCGGGGTGGACGCCACGGTCGACCCGCTCGGCGGGTCGTGGTTCGGCGAGGCACTGACCGACGAGACCGAGGCGGCCGTCTGGCGCTACATCGACGAGATCGATCGGCGCGGCGGGATGGTCGCGGCGATCACCGAGGGGTATCCCCAGCACGAGATCGCCGACGCGGCATATCGCTACCAGCGCGAGTTCGATGCCGGTCAGCGGCGGGTCGTCGGGATCAATGCCTACGTCGATGCCTCCGAACAGACCACCATCCCGGTGTTGGCCGTTCCTCCCGGTTCCGAGGAACGCCACCTGGCGCGGCTGGCGCGCACGCGGCGCGAACGGGACGCCGGCGCGGTCGAGGCGGCGCTCCGCGGGCTGCGCGAGACGGCCGCCCGACCCGAGTCGAGCGAGACGAACCTGATGCCGCACTTCATCCGCTGTGCCGCGGCATACGCCACGCTCGGGGAGCAGTGCGCGGTCCTGCGCGAGGTCTTCGGGGAGTACCGCGAGCCGGTGGCCGTCTAGCTTCGGTCAGCCGAACGCGGGCGACGGCGCGACGGGCGGCACCTGACCACCATCGAGGAGTTGGCGCGCCCCCAGCGGTTCCGACAGTCGCAGGTTGGCGGGGGTTCCGGGCGGCCCGGGGCACGTCACGAGCCCACCCGGTGCGACCTCGATCGGGCGGACTCCGATCGTGATCGTCACAGCCGTGGGGGTGTACGCGACGACCGGCGCCGACATCCGGCCTGTCGTGGGCGCTCCTCCGGAACATGCCCTCTCCCAGACGAGGAGGTGCAGCTCGGTCGTTGTCTCGTTAGGACTCGGGAATGACGGGTCGAGCGCCCAGCTGGCAGGACCGAATTCCCCGGACGGAATCGCCGGGGTCGCTTGCGCCAGGGGTTCGGAGTCGACAGGCCATGTTCGGACGGGCGTGTTCGTCTCGGCCGCTCCCGAACAGGCTCCCAGCCCGACACCCGACAGCGCGAGGATCAGGACGGTGGCAGCGGCTCGCAATCCTCCACGTCGCCTCGTCATCCACACGATGATGTCACGAGGCCGCGCGTACCATGCCGACATGTACCTCGACTCGCTCGAATTCCTGGAGGAGGAACGCGACGCCTGGGCGCCGTACGAGGCGCTCGCCGGGCTGACCGACGCGCAGCTGGCTGTCCCAGTCGAGACTGCGCACGGCTGGTCGGGACGCCAGTTGATGGGCCATCTCGTCGCCTGGCAGGAGAACGCGCTCGCCGTCGCCACAGAGCTCGCCGTCAACGAGACGAGTGCCACGAAGGCGCGGTCCGATGCGGACTGGGAGCGCCGCGGCGACGCCATCAACGACGAGATCGACGCGACGTGGGCGGCTTTGTCGATGACCGAGGTCCGGGAGCGGTTCGCGACGATCCCCGGCCAGCTCCGCGGCTACCTGACTGTCGTCCCCGAGACCCGCTGGCTCAAGCACACCGACCACCAACGCTTCTTCCACGACGAGACCACCGCCCACTACGAGGCGCATCGCCCAGAGCTTCAGGCGATCCTGGCGGCGGCCAAGGGGTGAACCTTCGTGAACTGCTCGAAGACGAGGCGGCCGACCTGCCCGGCGCGGAACCCTCTCTCGGTCCCGACGGCTCGATCGCGTGGTCCCGCGGCAACCGGCCCTTCGCCGTCGTGACCGCCGACGGATCCTCGGCTGAGTTCGCCCTCGACCCGGCCGTCGCCGATGCCGCCGCCCGCACCCCGGACGTCGCCCTCTCGAGCCGCGGTCCTGGCTGGGTCAGGTTCGCTCCCAGCGACCTCGACGACCACGCCGCCGACCGGGCGGCTGCCTGGCTCGCCTCGGCCCATCGTCGACTCGAGCTCAGGAACTAGCCGGAATCGAAAGACCCCGGTCAACGACCGGGGTCTCGAACGAGCGAGGGCTATTCAGCCGGCGTGGGCACGTCGGCGACCGCGTACTCGCTCAGGTTGAAGGTCTGCTCGAGCTGCTCGAGCGGCCGGAACCCGACGACGCCCTGCGG
>JANMBS010000123.1:0-1850 GCA_031360525.1 Thermomicrobiales bacterium | reverse complement strand
CGGCGGGGGGTGACCTGTCTCCGAGGGCCAACGTGACCGAGACCACCGAAACAGATCCGACCGCCGACAGCATCGAGACGCGAACGCGCATCGAGCGCTACGACGCCGGCGCCATCGAGCCGCGCTGGCAGGCGCAGTGGGCCGAGCGCGAGCTGTACGAGACCGACCTGCGCGACGCGTCACGCCCGAAGTACTACCTGCTGACGATGTACCCGTACCCGTCGGGCGACCTCCACATCGGCCACTGGTACATCGTGACCCCCAGCGACGCGCTGGCCCGCTTCCGGCGGATGCACGGCTACAACGTGTTCTTCCCGATCGGCTTCGATGCGTTCGGGTTGCCGGCCGAGAATGCCGCCATCAAGAGCGGCGGGCATCCGTTCACCTGGACGATGCAGAACATCCAGACCATGCGCGGCCAGTTCCGATCGATGGGCGCGACGTTCGCCTGGAAGACCGAGGTCGTGACCGCCGATCCCGAGTTCTACAAGTGGAACCAGTGGCTGTTCCTGCGCTTCCTGGAGGCGGGACTTGCCTACCGGGCCATGTCCGCGGTCGACTGGTGTCCCAACGACGGGACGCTCGCCCGCGAGCAGGTCGAGGGTACCGACCGCCACTGCTGGCGCTGCGGTGCGCTGGTCGAGAAGCGCGACCTGGAGCAGTGGTTCCTGCGCACGACCGCCTACGCGGATGAGTTGCTGCGCTTCGACGGCATCGACTGGCCCGAGCCCATCCGGCTCCAGCAGACGAACTGGATCGGGCGGTCCGAGGGCGCCGAGATCGAGTTCGACGTCGCAGCGGACGACGTCCAGTCCGGTGGCGATCGGCTGCGCGTCTTCACCACCCGCCCCGACACGCTCTTCGGCGCGACGTTCATGGTGCTGGCACCCGAGCATCCGCTGGTAGCCACGTTGACCCACCCGGACCGTCGCTCCGAGGTCGAGGCCTACGTCGAGCAGGCTCGCCGCCGGACGGAGATCGACCGCCTGTCGACCGATCGTGAGAAGACCGGCGTCGCGACCGGCGCCAACGCCATCAACCCGGTCAACGACGAACGGATCCCGATCTTCGTGGCCGACTACGTCCTCGGCGGCTATGGCACCGGCGCGATCATGGCCGTCCCGGCCCACGACGAGCGCGACTTCGAGTTCGCCCGCAAGTTCGGGCTGGCGATCCGGCGCGTCATCGCTGCGCCCGACGACGATGCCGATGCGCCGGTCGAAGGTGCCTTCATCGCCCACTCGACGGGTGAGGTCCTGGTCAACAGCGCCCGCTTCTCCGGGATGCCGGCCGACGAGGGCGGCAAGGCGATCGTCGCCTCTCTGGCGGAGCGAGGTCTGGCCGAGCCGAAGGTGACCTACCGCCTGCGCGACTGGCTGATCAGCCGTCAACGTTACTGGGGCACACCGATCCCGGTTGTCTATTGCGCGGTCGATGGAGTCGTCCCGGTCCGCGACGAAGACCTGCCGGTCCGTCTGCCGGAGACGGTCGATTACGCGGGGAGCGGCGACAATCCGCTCAACCACGATGAGGCGTTCCTGCGCACGACCTGCCCACGCTGCGGCGGACCGGCCCGCCGCGAGACGGACACGTTCGACACCTTCGTCGACTCATCGTGGTACTGGTTCCGCTACCTGTCGCCGGAGAAGGCGGGTGGGCCGATCGATCGGGCCCTCGTCGACACGTGGACCCCGGTCGACCAGTACACCGGCGGCGCCGAGCACGCGGTGATGCACCTGCTGTACGCCCGCGAGTGGACCAAGATGATGCGCGACGTCGGGCTGGTGGACCAGAGCGAGCCGTATCGGCGGCTGTTCAACCAGGGTCAGATCCTCGGCCTCGACGGCGAG
>JANMBS010000094.1:0-5323 GCA_031360525.1 Thermomicrobiales bacterium | reverse complement strand
GCGAACCTGCACACGCCGGATCCCGAGTGCGACCTCGACTACGTCCCGCTGGTCGCCCGACCGGCCAAGGTCGAGACAGTCGCGGTCAACGGCTTCGGGTTCGGCGGCCAGAATGCGGTGACGATCTTCCGAAAGTTCGAGGCGTAGTCCGCCGCCGCGGCGCGGCCCATCACGCGCGGAGCGAACGGCCCTCGAACGATTCGATCGCCGACACGTGTTCGGGCGGCAGCGCGACCGGGAGGCTCGTCGCGTAGTCGTAGCGGACCAGGACCGATTCGCTGACAGCAACCAGCCGTGGCGCGTCGCCCTCGACGCACGCCAGCAGCCGATGCTCGAGGGTGAAAGACGATCGTCCGATCCGCGTCGCGCGCGTCTCGACCGTGACGATCTCGCCGTGGAAGGCAGGCGCCCGATAGGTGATCCGCGCCTCGGCCAGGATGAGACTCTCGGCGCCCTCGGTCCCGAGCGCGATCGGCTCGCCGGTCACGTCGGTCCAGTAGCGGATGCGCGCCATCTCGCAGTAGGTCAGGTACTTCGCGTTGTTGACGTGGCCCATCGCGTCGGTGTCGGCGAAGCGGACGGTGATATCGACCCGATGCGTGAACGGCCCGGTCAGGTCGCGCGGGTCAGCGGAGGCCGCCTTCGCGTGCGGGTGCTGGTGCATCGCCCGAGTGTACGGGCCGCCGCGCGTCGAAACCGCGCAGCCGGGGCGAGTCGGCCACGACCGAGGCCGTCATCGTCCAGTTGGCCGAGGCAGGTATGCGAGACTCGAGCCATGCCCGACCACGCCGTCATCCGGACCACGATCCCCGGCCCGTGGGGGCCGTTCCACCTCGCCGCAACCGAGCGCGGCGTCGTGGCCATCGCGTGGCTGACGACCGAGCCCGCATTCGACGCCGAGCTGACGAAGCGCCTCCACGCGGACATCGAGAACGCCCGCGATGTGCAGCCTGCGGATCCACGGCGAGTCCACCTCGACGCCGGGCTGGCCGCCCTCGAATGCCTGCTCGCCGGTCGGCCGATCCGCCGCGCGATCGCCTTCGACCTGGCCGACCGGCCGTCATGGGACAGGCGGGTCCTCGAGGCGGTCGCGACGATCCCATGGGGCACGACAGCGAGTTACGGCGAGATCGCGCGGCAGGTCGGGGCACCGCGGGCGGCGCGGGCGGTCGGCGGCGCCGTGGGCCGGAACCCGGTCAGCCTTCTGATCCCGTGTCATCGGGTCATCGCGTCGGACGGGTCCATCGGCGGGTACGGCGGCGATGGCTGGGGGAGCCGCGAGGAGCGCCTCACGATCAAGCGCGACCTGCTGCGGCGCGAGGGTGTCTCGGTCGGCTGACCTAGGAGCGCGGGATCGGGCGCATCGGGTAGACGCCGATGACGATCGGCGTCCGCGGGTCGAGCGACAGCTCGTAGCCGATCTCACCGGCGCGCAGCAGGTCGCCGAGGAGCGACCCTTCGCGCGTCGGGAGTCCGACATAGACCCAACCCGGATCGAGCCTGACCGGCGTCACGTCGTCGTCCCCCCCGTCGATGCCGAACCGGCGACGCAACTCGTGCATCGGAACGTACGGGCGGCTCTTGATGAAGCGCCGGAGCTGGGGGGCGGTGCACTGGCCGTTTCGATCGGGGTTCGCCGGCTGGTCGCCGGGTCCCGGTCGGGCCGCATGCCCTGGTCCTGGCTGGACGACGGGTGCGTGGGGCGCGGACCGGTCGGCGGCGATCGGTGGGGGGGCGCCGTTCGGTCGAGGGTCGCCATCGGGCCGTGGACTCCCACCGGCGAGAGGGACACCATTCGCGGGCGCGCCGTTGGTAGGCGCGGCGTTGGTGGGCGCGCCATTCGCGGGCGCGCCGTCGATGGGAGCGTCCTGCGCCGGTCCCCCGGGCGCGGGGGCCGCGTTCATCCGGGCATCGTTCGATGAAACCTGTGTCGTGGGCGCTCGATCAACCCGCTCGGCGTCGTTGGGTCCGCTGGCCGCTGGAGCGGGGTCGACATGCCCGCGTTCTTGGCCCGTGCCGGCAGGGCCTGGGCTCACCCCCGTAACGCGCCGGCCATTGTCGGCGCCGCCATGGGCGGGGTGATGCGGTCGACCGTGATGCCGGCGGCTCATCGGCCCGGAACTCCGAGCCGTGCGGCGCGGGCTGGTGAGGCGACGCCGGACCGGCGCCGTGAGGTTGTGGTCATGCGTTCTCGAAGTCTCAGGCGGGACGCATCGGGCGCGACCCGTCGACCGATGATACCGCAGGCCGCTCGCGGTATCCGCGACCTGATAGGACCCCTCTCGGATCGCCGCTTGCCGCGGTGGATGCTTGCACCAGCAGCACCGGCTCGGGCCTGATGCTCCGAGGATCAGCCGTCGACGACGTACAGGTCGCGCGGGGCCTCGTTTAGCGCGATCGGGCCATCCGGTCCGCACACGACGATGTCCTCGATGCGTGCGCCATATTCGTCGACGAGGTAGATCCCAGGCTCGATCGAGAAGGCCATGCCCTCCCGGAGCGGCTCGTGGTTGCCGGCGATGATATAGGGCTCCTCATGGCCCTCGAGACCGATCCCGTGCCCGGTCCTGTGGAAGAACGCCTCGCCGAAGCCCTCGGCGTCGATCGGCTCGCGTGCAGCGGCATCGACCTCCTCGGGGGTGATGCCTGGGCGAACGGCCCGCGTCGCGGCTTCCTGGGCGCCCCGCAGCACCGCGAAGAGGTGGCGGAACCGCTCGTCGGGGCCCTTCGCCGGGTCGCCACCGGTGACCCACAGCGTGCGCGTGATGTCGGACCCGTAGCCATCGATCGTGCCGCCGATGTCGAGCACGATCGGTTCGCCGGCCGCGATGATCCGGTCGGACGCCTCGTGATGGGGCGACGCCGAGTTCGGTCCCGAACCCACGATCGCGAAATGAGCTTCCTCGTGACCCTCGGCGATGAGCCGCTCGCGAACCTCGCGCGCGACGTCCGCCTCGGTCCGCCCGACCAGCGAACCGCCGGCGATCTGGGCGACGACCCGATCGGCGGCGTGGGCGGCCTCGGTCAGCAACGCGATCTCGTCGGCGTCCTTCACGATCCGGAGCTCCCTGAGGACCGGCGAGGCAAGCTCGATCTGGGCCTCGGCGAGGTGGTCGCGGAGGCGCAGCAGATGGCGCGCCGGGAGATCGTCGGAAACGGCCACCTGGAGCGGCCGGCCACGCGGCTCCTCGAGCGCTCCGCGGACCATCGAGGCGACCAGCGCGTGGGCGTCGTCCGCTTCGTCCCAGGTGACGACAGGAAGGTGGCCCGCGGCGGCCGGCGGACAGGACCGGGCCGGCGTCGCCTCGAGCCGTGGAACCACGAGCGACGGCTCGCCGGCGGCCGTGATCACCAGCATGTTCAATCGCTCGAGAGGCATCGCAGGGTAGCCGGTGAGGTAGCGCAGGTCGGCGCCCACCCCGACCAGGATCGCGCTCAGGCCGGCCTCCGCGGCCAGCGCCTGGGCGGCCGACATCCGATCGCGGTAGCGGTCGGCGGGGATCGATGGTCGGGACGTGATCATCGTGGCGACTCCGGTGCTGCGGATGTTGCGGGTGCGAGGGACTCGCCGGTCAGCCAGCGAGCCATCTGGCGCGGGCCATCGTCGAACAGTCGGCGATAGGGATGGACGCGGTCGGCTCCGGCCGCGAGCGCCCGACGGCGAAGCTCCGCGTCATCGTGCTGGCCGACCGCGAGGACCGGCCGGCCGGCCGCGTGGGCGCGCGCGATCGCTTCGACGCCGTCGTATGCGCGGGCCGTCAGGTCGACGATCACGCGGTCGACATGGGGCAGCGCCCCGTCGAGAGCGGCTGCCGAACGGACCGGCACGGCGACAGCGTCGCTCGCCCGCACCAGGTCCGCAAGGCGGGTCGCCCAGATGAGGTCGTCGGCGAGGATGGCGATCCGCGCGGTCAGTCGAGCGTCTCCGCGAGGTGGTGGAAAACGTCTCGCGCCGTGACCACGCCGGTCGGCCGGCCATCCTCGACGATCGGGATGTGGCGGAAGCCGCCGACTGCCATCTTGTGGATGGCGATGGCGATGGGATCGTCGTGGCGTAGGACGACCGGGTCGGGCGTCATGAAGTCACGCACGTGGAACACGTCGAGGCGGGTACCGGCCGCCCGCACCACCGCGTCGCGGTCGGTGAAGATGCCGACCAGCCGGCCATCGACTGTGACCAGGACACAATCCGACTCGGCGTCCTGCATCCGGGCGATCGCCACGCTGACCGGGGTCTCGGGATCGACGGTCAGGGGCGGCGGTGCGCCGAGCTCGTCGAGATGCTCACCGAGCAGACGGCCGTGGAACGACAGCGCAGGCTGCGGGGTGTCGTGACCGGCCAGGTCGGCGCCGCAGTTGTCGCAGACCTCGGTCCCCGTCAGGTTGTCGAACCCGCAGACCGGACACTTCATGGCTGTTCCTCTTGCTCGGGTCTACTCGACCGTCCAGGTCTCGCCGCCGTTGAGCACGTCGTCGAGGTCGCCGGCGCCACTCCTGGCGATCGCGCCCGCGATCTGCTCCTCGATCAACCGGTCGTGGGTCGGGCGTGGGACCGCCCGCAGGATCCCCACCGGGACCGGGTAGTCCGGCCAGAACATGCGCGACAGCATCAGGGCCAGGTACGGCTCGGGGGCCTGCTCGTCGTGGACCAGCAGGTCCGCCTCGGTGACACCGTTCTCGCCGATGGTCACGACTTCCGGATGCAGGCCATCGAGTCGGATCCCCTTGTCGCGGTCCACCCCGAAGATCATCGGCTTGCCGTGCTCGAGGAACAGCATCCGGTCCTCGCGGACCTCGCGGTCGGTGAAGTCGCGCCATGCGCCGTCGTTGAAGATGTTGCAGTTCTGGAGGACCTCGACGAACGATGAGCCCTTGTGTCGGCCGGCTCGTTCGAGCGTCATCTGGAGATGCTCGGTGTGGGTGTCGACGGAGCGGGCGACGAAGCTGGCCTCGGCGGCGAGCGCGATCGTCAGCGGGATGATCGGGGTGTCCACGGTCCCGGCCGGCGTCGACTTGGTCGTCTTGCCGAACTCGGAAGTGGGTGAGGCCTGGCCCTTGGTCAACGCGTAGATGCGGTTGTTGAACATCACGAGGTTGATATCGACGTTGCGGCGCATCGAATGGATGACGTGGTTGCCACCGATCGACAGGGCGTCGCCGTCGCCGGTGATGACCCAGACCTTGAGGTCCGGACGGGCCGCCTTGAGCCCGGTGGCGAGCGTCGGGGCCCGGCCGTGGATGGTGTGGAAGCCGTACGTGTTCATGTAGTACGGAAGGCGGCCGGAGCAGCCGATCCCCGACACGAACACGATGTTCTCGCGGG
>JANMBS010000050.1:0-11346 GCA_031360525.1 Thermomicrobiales bacterium | reverse complement strand
AAGTTCCACGATGGCACCGACTTCGACGCCGCGGCCGTCAAGACCAACTTCGACCGCTGGCTGAGCATCCCGAAGACGTACACCGACCTCGGCTACACCTACTACATCGACACCGTCATGACCGGCAAGGTCGTCGAGACGACCGCCCCCGATGCGACGACGTTCACGCTCAAGTTGAACGCGCCGAACTCGGCCTTCCTTGTCACCCTGACGCTGACTCCGTTCACCTTCTCGAGCCCCAAGGCCCTGACCGCCGGGGACGCGAGCGCACCCGACTTCAAGAACAACAAGTACGCTCAGGGTGGCCCCCCGGCCGCGGTCGGGACCGGCCCGTTCATGTTCAAGGAATGGGTTCCCGGTGACCACGTCACCCTGACCAAGAACCCGGATTACTGGAACAAGGCCGCCGGCGGCCCCTACCTCGACGCCCTGACCTTCAAGCCGATCGCCGACACCACTGCGACGCTCAACGCGCTCGAGGCCGGTGACGTCGACATCTCCCAGACCCTGGCGCCGGTCGATGTGCCCACGGCCCAGGCCAACACCAAGCTCCAGTACTTCGACCGCGGCAGCGCCTGCAACGTCGGCGTCCTGGCGATGAACCAGAAGTTCAAGCCGTTCGACAACCCCAAGATCCGCCAGGCGGTCTCGTACGCGATCAACCGCAAGGCGATCGTGGACGCGTTCTTCGGCGAGACCGGCGTGGTCCTCAAGAACTGGGCGCCCCCCGGAACTATCTTTGCCAACGACCTCGCCGTTCCGGACTATGACGTCGACAAGGCCAAGGCCCTCATCGCCGAGAGCGGCGTGCCCGCGGCGGACCTTGCCTTCGACTTCTGGTATCCGTCCGACGTGAGCCGCCCGTACATGCCCGATCCGAAGGGCGAGTTCGAAGCGATGCAGCGAGACCTCGAGGCGGTCGGCTTCAAGCCGAACCCCAAGACCTCGCCGTGGCGCCCGGACTACCTGGCCGCCGAGTCGCGGGGCGATTACCCCGCGTTCCTCATCGGCTGGAACTGCGACTGGCTCGGCATCGACAACTTCCTGTACACCGCATTCTTCGGCTATCGCGGCGACCCGATGGCCCCGAACCCGGAATATGCGTACAAGAACGACGCGATGAACGCCGCGATGGTCGCCGCCCTCGCCTCCTCTGACGAGACCACCCAGAAGACCGAATGGGGCAAGGCCCAGGACCAGATCGTCGCCGACATGCCGTCGGTGCCGCTCGTGTCCGGCAAGACCCCGTCCGCCGGACAGGTGTATGTCAAGGGCTTCGTGCCCTCGCCGACGCTCCTCGAGTTGTTCACGAACGTCTGGCTCGACAAGTAAGCGCCTGACGGGCGCCTCCGGCGCCCGTCGATCCCATCGGTGTACCAGCGGATCCCCCGGCGGCCTGCCGTTCGGGGGATCCGCCTCATCCCTTCAGTGGTGAGGCAGGACCCGCCAGATGCTCCGCTTCATCGTCCGACGGCTGCTCGGGGTGATCCCTGTCCTGTTCGGGCTGTCGATCATCCTGTTCGCCTTCGTCCACCTGCTCCCTGGCGATCCCGCAACGGCGATCCTCGGCCAGCACGCGACACCTGAACGTGTCGCCGCCATGCGCGACTACCTCGGTCTCGACGACCCGCTCTGGCAGCAGTACCTCAGCTATCTCGGCAACGTCGTGCGCGGCGACCTCGGCTCGAGCATCATCAACAACCAGCCGGTCCTGCGCGAATTCCTGATCCGCTTCCCCGCCACCATCGAATTGACGGTCGCGGCGATGATCTTCGCGGCCGGCATCGGCATCCCGCTCGGGCGCTACGCCGCCCGCCATGCCCAGGGCTGGTCGGATGGCGCGGTGACGATCATCTCGCTGCTGGGGATCAGCATCCCGGTCTTCGTGCTCGGCCTGACGCTCCAGTACATCTTCGCCGTCCAGCTCGACCTGCTGCCCGCCTCCGGGCGCGTCGACCCACGGGCAGGGCTGGAGATCCGCTCCAACTTCGTGCTCGTCGACAGCCTCCTGATGGGCCGACCGGACCTGTTCATGGACGGTCTCAGCCACCTCATCCTGCCGGCCATCGCGCTCGGCTCGATCCCGCTGGCGATCATCACCCGGATCACCCGGGCCTCGGTCCTCGACGTCTCCAACGAGGACTACGTGCGAACCGCCCGGGCGAAGGGCCTCGGCGAGCGCCGGATCAACGCCCGGCACGTGATGCGTAACGCCTGGCTGCCGGTCGTGACCGTCCTCGGTCTCCAGGTCGGCGGTCTGCTTGCCGGCGCGGTCATCACCGAGACCGTCTTCGGCTGGGGCGGCGTGGGCCGCTACGTCGTGGACGGCATCTTCAATCGCGACTACTTCGTGATCCAGAACACCATCCTGATCTTCGCCATCATCTTCCTCGTGGTGAACCTCCTGGTGGATATCTTGTACGCCGTGCTCAACCCTCGGATCAGGTACGCCTAGGTGGCCGCCCCCGCGATCCCGATCGGTCAGGTCGTCGACCGCCGCGCCTCGCGCGGGCTGTGGGGCGACGCGGCCCGTCGCCTGCTGCGCAACAAACCCGCGCTGGTCGGGCTGTTTTTCATCACCTTGTTCGTGGTAGCCGCCGTGTTCGCGCCGGTCCTCGCCCCGTACGGTCCGCTCGAGGGTGGCCTTGCCCAGCGCCTGAACCCACCGTCCCCGGCACACGTCATGGGCACCGATTCGCAGGGTCGCGACGAATACAGCCGGGTGCTCTTCGGCGCCCAGGTCAGCCTCCTGGCGGGCGTCGCGTCCGTCGTCATGGGCGTGGCCATCGGCGGGACCATCGGAGCGCTGGCCGGCGGCGTCGGAGGCAAGCTCGATTCACTGCTGATGCGCGTCGTCGACGTGATGCTCGCGGTGCCCGGCATCCTGCTGGCCATCGGGATCGTGGCGTTCCTCGGCCGGGGGCTGCCCCAGATCATGTTCGCCGTGGCCATCGTCAACGTGCCGATCTTCGCGCGCATCCTGCGCGGCAGCCTGCTCTCGCTCCGCGAATCGGACTACGTCACGGCATCGCGATCGCTCGGTGCCTCGGGGTCGCGCATCCTGCTTCGACACCTGCTCCCGAATTCGCTGTCGCCGCTGATCGTGGCGGCGACGCTGGCCCTGGCCACGGCGATCATCGACGTCGCCGGGCTGGGCTTCCTCGGGCTTGGGCCACCGGACCCGCGCACCCCGGAATGGGGCACGATGCTGACCGATTCGACCAAGTTCATCCGTCAGGCGCCGTGGCTCTTGCTGTTCCCTGGTGCGGCGATCGTGATCAGCGCCGTCGGGTTCAACCTGCTCGGCGACGGCCTGCGCGAATCGCTCGATCCCCGGATGCGCCGATGACTGCCGGGGACCTGCTCCTCTCGGTCGAGGATCTCGTCGTCCGGTTCCGCACGCACGAAGGCACCATCCACGCCGTCAACGGCGTCTCGTTCCAGCTCGAGGAGGGCGAACGCCTCGGGCTGGTCGGCGAGTCCGGGTGTGGCAAGAGCGTCACCAACCTGGCGATGATGCGGCTGCTGCCACAGCCAGCCGGCAAGATCGAGGGTGGGCACGTCATGTTCGACGCGCAGGACCTGACCAGGCTTCGCGAGGACGAACTGCGGTCGATCCGCGGGCGCGACATCGCAATGATCTTCCAGGACCCGATGACCAGCCTGAATCCGGTCCTCACGATCGAGGAGCAGATGATCGAGACGATCATGGCCCACCGGGAGATCAGCCGCGACAAGGCGCGCGTCAGGGCGGTCGAGCTGTTGAAGATGGTCGGCATCCCGCAGCCGGAGACCCGCCTCGACAACTTCCCGCACCAGTTCTCCGGCGGGATGCGCCAGCGCGTGATGATCGCCATGGCGCTGGCGCTCGAGCCCAAGCTGATGATCGCCGACGAGCCGACGACGGCCCTCGACGTCACGATCCAGGCGCAGGTCCTCGAGCTGCTGCGCGGCCTGACTGAGCAGACCGGCTCGGCGATGATCCTGATCACCCACGACCTCGGCGTGGTGGCCGGGATGACCAACCGGATCAACGTGATGTACGCGGGCTACATCGTCGAGACGGCGACAACGCTCGACCTCTTCGCAACCCCGTCGCATCCGTACACCATCGGGTTGCTGCACTCGATCCCGCGCGTGGATGCGCTCGTCGGCGAGCCACTCATCCCGATCGAGGGACGGCCGCCGGACATGCGCCGCGCTCCGACCTTCTGCCCGTTCGCGGCGCGCTGCCGCTGGCGGCTCGACGTCTGCTGGCAGGAGAACCCGCCTCTGCGGCCCACCGTCGAGGGTACGCGTGTGGTCATGACCGGCACGGGGGCGACCCACCAGATCGCCTGCTTCAACCCGCCGACCGAGGAGGAGGCGGTGGCCGGCAAGCCGCTTCGCCCCGGGTTCGTGTCGGCGCCGCCGCCGGCCGGCATGATCGACGAGGTCGGGGCGGGACGGATCGGCTCGAGCGTCGATCTCGAAGGGCTGGTCGGCGACATCCAGGCCGAGGAGGGACCGCTCTCCCTGGCGCCATCGGCCGGGGGGTTGCCGCTCCCACCCGAGTCCGAGCATCACGGCCAACCCGGGATCTTCCATGACGACTGAGGTCGGTCGCGTGACCACGAGCGACGGCGCGGCGGCCGCCGGTAGCGTGCCGCTCATCCGGCTCGAGGACCTGAAGGTCTACTTCCCGATCCGCGACGGGATCATCCGCCAGCGACACATCGGCGACGTCCAGGCGGTCGACGGCGTGACGTTCCAGGTGGAGCGTGGCGAGACGCTCGGCCTCGTCGGCGAATCGGGCTGCGGCAAGAGCACGACCGGGCGGGCGATCATCCGTCTCAACCCGCCCACCGGCGGCCGCATCTTCTTCGACGGCCAGGACGTCACCGAGATCAAGGGCTCCGAGTTGCGCCGCCTGCGCAGGCGGATGCAGATGATCTTCCAGGATCCGTACGCCAGCCTCGACCCCCGGATGACGGCCGGCGGGATCATCGCCGAACCGCTCGATATCCACGATGTCGGCACGACCAGGGATCGACGAGAGCGCGTCCGCGAGCTCCTCCAGACCGTGGGCCTGAACCCGGCCTACGCGTCTCGCTACCCGCACGAGTTCTCCGGCGGCCAGCGACAGCGGATCGGCGTCGCCCGGGCACTCGCCCTGCAGCCCGACCTGATCGTGGCGGACGAACCGATCAGCGCCCTGGACGTCTCGATCCAGGCCCAGATCATCAACCTGCTGGAGCGACTGCAGGGCGAATTCAGGTTGACCTACCTGTTCATCGCCCACGACCTGAGCGTCGTCCGCCACATCAGCGACCGGACCGCGGTGATGTACCTGGGCCGCGTCGTCGAGACCTCGGGCTCTCGCGATCTCAACGTCCGGCCGCTGCATCCCTACACGGTGGCCCTCCTGTCCGCGGTGCCGATCCCGGATCCCGTGGTCGAGTCGCGCCGCCGCCGGATCATCCTCAAGGGCGACGTCCCGTCGCCGGTCAATCCGCCGTCGGGCTGCCGCTTCCACACCCGCTGCTGGTTGCGCGAGAAGCTCGGGAACCCGGAGCGCTGCGTGACCGAGGATCCGGCGCTGCGTGTCCTCGATACACGCCACGAGGTCGCCTGCCACTTTGCGGAGGACGTCGACGGGTCGACCGAGCAGGTCCAGGCGACCGGCCGCCCGAGCGCGAGTCGCGCAGCCACCCCGGCGCCGACGACCGCGGCCGTGCCCCCGGCTCGAGCGGTCCCGCCCAGCGCGCCGCCGCCCGCCTGAGACCCGGCCGTCCGCGGTCGTCGGGCCTGCGTCGTCGCAGTCATGCGATCCCGCCCGGTCGGTCAGCCGCCTGGCGCCGCCGGTGCGTTCAGGAACCCGCCGAACCGGGCCGCGAATGTCGCGAAGCTGCCGCCATGGCCGCGGTGGAGCGTGTGCTCGGCGTCCCACTGGACGGCGAAGCTCAGCACGACGTCGTTGGCGTCGAGGACGGAGCCGTCGTGGAACGTCACGCCGCTCCGCAACGTGCAGGTCCAGACCGTCAGGTCCGCGTCGGGGTCGCAGCGCTTGGCCAGCGACGGGACTGTCGCGGCGCTTGTCCGGTCGTAGCCGTAGAGGCTTTCGCTGAGCTGGGCGCAAACGAGGCCGGAGACCGGGTCAGTCTCATCGGCGCAGTACAGTCCGGCCGGTTCGGCTGTCGTCAGCCACACGAGCTGGCGTCGATCGCCGGGCGTCATCGCGGCGAACCGTTCGAGATGGAGCGGGGAGACGGCGGCGCCCAGGACATCGGCACGGAACGCGGCGTTGGTCGCGCTCCAGGCGATGGGGATCAGCGGGACGTGGGTCTGGATCGCGTTGTTGGCCTTGGCATAGGCCGCGTCGCGCTTGGCCTTCGAGGTGGTGCTCCTGCCCGAGGCGAGAGCCTTGCCGATGTCGTCGAACGTGGTCCCGAATTCAGCCGAGGCGCCCGGCCCGAAGCGGGGGTCGAGGAACGCACTGGCATCGGGATACGTGGCGCTCTGGCCGAGGAGATGGATGCCGTCGAGCTTCCCCGCCTCGAGGTCAGCACGAAAGGCGTCCTCGGCCATGGGCGCGAGTTCCGCCCGGATCCCGAGGTTGGCGAGGAGCTGGGTCTCGAGTTCGGTGGCGACGGCAGTCGGATCGGGGAGAGACGGGCTCGGCGTTTCGCTGTACTGGATCCTGGTCTCGAACCCGTCCGGGAAGCCGGCCGCGGCGAGCATCTCCTTGCCCAGGATCCGGTCGTATTCGTACCACGCGTCGCCCGTGCAGCCGTGCGGGATGGAGCACGGCGTGAAGTGTGTGGCCAGCTCGGAGCCGGGCGGGAAATGGGTCGCGACGATCCGCTGGCGGTCGATGCCCATGGCCATCGCCAGACGGACGCGCTCGTTGTCGAACGGCGCGAAGGTGGTGGTGAACCCGAGGTAGGCCACGTTCAGCCCGAGGCGCGTGGTGAGCGCGAGGCCCACGTCGTCGACGACCGGGGGGACGGCCGTCGGGTCGAGATCGTCGACACCGTCGACGGTCGCGTTCTGGAGCTCGGCGACGCGCTGCCCGGCGTTGTCGTACCAGCGCACGATGAGCCGTTCGTTGAGGGCCTTGTCGCCCCAGTACCCGTCGTTGCGGGCCAGGCTGACCTCCGAACCGTGACTCCAGCGCTCGAGCCGGTAGGGCCCCGTCCCATTGACCTTGTCGACGATCGCCTGTGCCCCGCTGGCCGCCGGATCGATGTGCGAACCCAGCCAGCCGGCGTCGTTGATGGCGAACGCCGGCGCAGCGATCTTCGAGCGGAACGCGACATCGGAGCCGCACAGTTCGAAGACGACGGTCGCAGAGTCGGTCGCGCTGATCCGCTTGATCTGGCCGCTGTAGGGGGCGTGGCTGGCGTCCGGAGCCTTCGCCTGACCGCACGGGGCGTCGCCGCCGGCCGGGTAGGCGGTGGCGCGGAAACGGCCCTGGCTGGGCACGGCGGTCGGCCCCACGGGGGTCGCGGAGGCGGTGAAACTGGTGATCGGGTCGACGGTCGTGGCGCAGGCCGCGACCAGCAGGGCGAACGCTGTCAGGAGTGCGGCGAGGCCGGGGCTCCGGCGGTGGTGGTGTCCGGTCAAGCTCCGAGATGCTCCTGACGTTCCATCCCCGGGATTGGCGCCCGTTGGCCCGGTATGCGGGCCGCCATCAGCGTCCGGAGCCTAGCACGAGGGCCATCGCGTATGCTCGCGCACGTGCAGACGCGCAAGATCGCACTCGCCCAGATCGCGCCGCGGCTCGGGTCGCTCGAGGTCAACCTCGCGACCCATCACGACCTGCTCGCCAAGGCTCGCGAGGCGGGCGCTGATCTCGTCGTCTTCCCCGAACTCGGGCTGACCGGCTACCAGCTCCAGGATCTCTCCTCGGAAGTCGCCATGCGCCTCGACGACCCCAGGCTTGCGAAGCTGGCCGGGGCGACGCGCGGGCTGTCGGCGGTCGTCTCGTTCGTCGAGGAATCGGCCGACCACCGGCTGTTCATCGCGGCCGCCCTGATCGAAGACGGCGAGATCCGCCACGTCCATCGCAAGCTGTACCTGCCGACTTACGGGCTGTTCGACGAGCGCCGGTTCTTCGCCGCCGGCGAAGTCCTGCGGTCGGTCCCGTCGCGCCTCGGGTTCGGTCTCGGGATCGGGGTGTGCGAGGACTTCTGGCACCTGTCCGTCCCCCAGCTGCTCGCCCTGGACGGGGCCCAGATCCTGATCAACGTGTCGTCGTCGCCCGGCCGCGACGTGGCAGCGACCAACGAGGTCGGGCTCGGGACGGCGACCTCATGGCGGACCCTGATGCGGACCTATGCCCAGCTGACGACCTCGTTCGTGATCTTCTGCAACCGGGTGGGCGTCGACGAATCGATCTCGTTCTGGGGTGGTTCGGAGGTCATCGCGCCGAGTGGGCAAGCCATCTTCAGCGCGCCGCTCTACGACGAGGGGCTGTTCTTGGTCGACATCCCGACCGCCGACATCCGGCGTGAGCGGATCGCCCTCCCGCTGCTGCGCGACGAGCGCCTGGAACTGCAGATCCGCGAGCTGAGCCGGATCGTCGCCGAGCGGTCCGGCCAGGCCATCGATTCGAACGCTGATTTCGGGGCCGAGGCCGGGTTCGATCTGGTGCCGGCCGAGGAGCCGTCGACGCCGATCGGGTTCGGGGTCCACGACAAGCCGGCGCCCCGCCCCAAGAAGACGACCGAGGCGGCGGCTCGCCCCAAGGAGCCGGCCGCCGGGACCTCGACCACGGCGCGGAAAAGGGACGGCGGCGGATGATGATGACCGAGGGCGCCGCCGAGTCGCTGCCGCCGTTCGACCTGCCAAGGGAGCTGGCGATCGACACCGATATCGCCCGGCGCGTGATCGGCGATTTCATCCGCGGTCAGCTCGAGCAGGCGGGTTTCGAGCGCGCGGTGCTCGGCCTGTCGGGTGGGATCGACTCCGCGGTCGTTGCGCACCTCGTCGCCGAGGCCATCGGACCCGAGCGCCTGCTGGCGGTGATGATGCCGTACCGGACTTCGTCGCCGGCATCGCGGGCCGACGCGGAGTCGGTCATCGCCGCGCTCGGGTGCGCGAGCGACCTGGTCGATATCAGCCCGATGGTCGACGGCTACTTCGGGGCGGAGGGGCTGCCGGCCGCTTCCGGGCCGGAAGGTTTGGCCGCCACGCCCCTGCGTCGCGGCAATGTCGCGGCCCGGATGCGGATGGCGGTGCTGTATGACCGGTCGGTGACCTGGGGCGGACTGGTCGTCGGGACCGGGAACAAGACCGAGACGCTGATCGGCTACACGACGTTGTTCGGCGACTCGGCCTCGGCGTTCAACCCGATCGGCGACCTGTACAAGAGCCAGATCCGCCAGCTGGCTGTCGCCCTGGGCGTCCCGGACGCGATCGTCCGCAAGCCGCCGACCGCCGACCTGTGGCCCGGCCAGACCGACGAGATCGAGGGCGGGTTCAGCTACCCGGTCCTTGATCGGTTGCTGTTCTGGCGCGTCGACAAGCGACGCTCGCTCGAGGAGATGGCCGAACTCGGCTACGAAGCGGCCGTCGTCGAGCGGGTCGACCGGCTGGTGGCCGGCTCGGAGTTCAAGCGACAGGTCCCGCCGATCGCCAAGCTCGGGCCGCGAACGGCCGGGGTGGACTACCTCTATCCGCGACGGCGGCCGGGGTCGGCGCGCGGGTGACGGCCGCGGGGTCCGCGGGGTCCAAGGAGTCGGAGCACGGGGGCGTGCTGTACGTGGTGGCGACCCCGATCGGGAACCTGGGTGACGTGACCCTGCGCGCCCTCGAGGTCCTGCGCAGCGTGCCGCTCATCGCCGCCGAGGACACGCGCCACACGCGGCGCCTGCTCGAGCGCCACGTGGTGGCGACCCGGGCGACCAGCTATCACGCGCAAAGTGACGCCTCGCGCACGACGGCGCTGCTCGAGCACCTTCGCGGCGGCGCAGATCTCGCGCTCGTCACCGATGCCGGGACGCCGGCCGTCAGCGACCCGGGGGCGGACCTCATTGCGGCGTGGGCCGCCGAGGGCGGCCAGGTCGTACCGATCCCTGGTGCGTCGGCGGTGCTGGCGGCGGTGGCCGCCAGTGGCGTGGCCGGGCCGCGCTGGGCATTCGAGGGGTTCCTGCCACGGAGCGGTCGCGAGCGCGCTGAGAGACTTCGCCGGATCGCCGACGACGATCGCGGGACGGTCGTCTTCGAGGCCCCCGGGCGGGTGGCCGCCACCCTGCGCGACCTTGCCGAGGCATGCGGGGGCGACCGACCGGCGGCCGTCTGTCGCGAACTGACCAAGCTGCACGAGACGATCGTGCGCGGCTCGCTGGCCGACCTCGCCGAAGCGGCGGCGACCGGCGCCATCCCGCCCCGTGGCGAATTCGCACTGGTCGTCGGGTCGTGGCCGGACGGCCGCCCGGTCTCGGTCGAGGAGGAGGTCGATGCGCTCCAGGCGGCGCGCGCCGCGGTCGAACGGTTGGTTGCCGCCGGGACCGCCCGGGGAGAGGCGGCCAGGCGGGTCGCCGCGGAGACCGGGATCGCGCGTCGCCGGCTCTACGGAGCCGACCGCTTCCGATAGGATGCGGCCATGACCGACCAACCGCGCACCGGCATCCCGATCCTTGGCCAGCTCTCCCGGCTGTCGGCGAGCTTCCTGGTCGGCACGGTCGTCCTGAGCATCGCCGCGATCGTCCTCGATTTCGGGTTGCACGCCGATTCGACGCTGCTGTTCATCGTGTCGGCAGCAGCCATCCTTGGCCTTGCCTGGGTGGTCGGCCTGTCGACCGAGCGCCTCGGCTCGATCACCGGGCCACAGGTCGGCGGGATCCTCAATGCGACGTTCGGCAACATCGCCGAACTCATCATCGCGTTCTTCGCCCTGCAGGCCGGCCTGATCGAGGTCGTCAAGGCGTCGCTGACCGGCTCGATCATCGGCAACCTGCTGCTGGTCCTGGGCCTGAGCGCCCTCGTCGGCGGCCTGGAGAACGGACCGCAGCAGTTCAGCGCGAAGATCGCCGTCTCCAACGCGGCGCTCCTCGTGCTCGCCCTCATCGGCCTCTTCGTCCCCGCCATCTTCGCGTTCACCACGGCCGACCAGGCGCCGGGCTCGATCACCGAGGAATCGGTCCTCGTCGCCATCGTCCTGATCGTCGGCTACGTCCTGTCGCTGCTCTTCCAGTTCAGCCACCCGGACGTGACCCTCGGTGCGGGCGCCGAGGACGAGCACGGCGGACCGCCGTGGAGCGGCCGGACCGCCATCGTCGTGCTGCTGGGCGCGGCGGCGCTGCTGGCGGTCCTGTCGGAGATCCTGGTCAGTTCGATCGAGCCGTTCATCGAATCGTTCGG
>JANMBS010000030.1:0-2516 GCA_031360525.1 Thermomicrobiales bacterium | reverse complement strand
GGCGGTCACCCGGGTCAGGGCCGGAGGCCTCCGCGCGAACGGCGGCGCCATCGAAGCGCTCCAGGCGGAGGATCTGACGACCGGCGCCGCACTGGAGATCCGAACCCGCGCGATCGTCGATGCGACGGGCGTCTGGGCGGCCGAGCCGGGCCACCCGTTCAAGGGAGGATCGCTGCGCATCCTGCCGAGCCGAGGTGCCCATCTCGTCGTCCCCAGGGCACGGATCCCGAACAAGATGGGCCTGACCATCCGGGTCCCGGGCAAGATCGTCTTCCTCGTCCCCTGGCCAGAGTATTGGCTGATCGGCACGACAGACGCGCCCTTCGATGGCCCCGCCGCACGTCCGGTCGCCGCCGGCTGGGAGGTGGATCGACTCATCGACACGGTCAACGCGACGATGGACGTGGACCTGAGTCGCGACGATGTGGTCGGCACGTACGCCGGCCTTCGACCGCTCATCGCCCCACCGGACGGATCGACCGTCAAGGCTTCACGCGAGCACCGGGTAACGGTCGAGTCGAACGGCGTCGTCCGGATCGGCGGCGGCAAGTACACGACCTACCGGCTGATGGCCCGCGACGTCATCGACACGGTCCTCGGGCCGGCCGCGGCGAAGAAGCGTCGAAGCGACACGGCCGAGCGACGCCTGATCGGGGCAGCCAACCCCGATGCCCTGGCGCGGGTCGCCGACGAGCTGTCGACGATCCCGGCCGTCCGCGATGTCGGACCGGAGGCGGCGGCACGACTCGTCGCCCGTCATGGGACCGAGGCAACGGCGCTGGTTGCGCTTGGCGCCGAACTCGACCTGTTGCGGCCGCTGGTCCCGGGTCGGTTCTTCCTCGAGGCCGAGGTCGCGTGGGCCGTCCGCCACGAACTGGCCCTCTCCTTGGACGACGTCCTTGCGCGCCGCACGCGGCTGGCCCAGGAGCTGCCTGACCGTGGCGCGGCCGTCGCCCCGCGGGTCGCGCAGATCCTCGGCGCCGAACTCGGCTGGGGGGAGTCGCGGCAGCGCCTCGAGGTGGATTCGTACCTCGCGACCGCGCGGCGCGAGTACTCGGTCCCGCCTCCCGGGCCGCCCGGGCCGCCGGCAGGAGAAGTGTCGACCATCATGGACTGACGGCCGCGGCCGGATGTCATCGGCTCGTCACGGAGCCGGAAGCATCATCCGGCGATGGAGTCCCTGGCCGACCTGCAGCGCGCGTTCTTCGACGGTCTCTACACCAACCGCATCTCGGTCGCCGTCGGCTCGATGGTCGTGGCGGTCGTGATCCTCGTGATCGCTTGGCGGGCGGGCTGGTTCGCGGCGGCGCGCCGACATCCGGGGTGGTCGGGCATCCTTATCGCGATCGTCCTGGCCGTCGGGTTGCCCCTGACCTGGTATCTCGCCTCGCCGATCTGGGTCCGGACGGAGCTCCTCGAGCCCGAGCCGGCCGCCGAGGTGGTGGCTGTCGCGTCGCCAAGCCCCGCCTCGCCGGTGGCGGGCGCTCCGTCGCCGTCGGCCTCCGCCGTGCCACCCGCGTCGGCCACGCCGCAGCCGACCCCGTTCGCTCCGCGCGCGATCGCGGCCGGCGAGTTCCACGGCACGGACGACTTCCACTTCGGACGCGGGACCGCGAGGATCGTCGAGACGGCGCCCCGCACCTACACCCTGCGTCTCACCGACTTCTCGGTCCGTAACGGCCCCGACCTGTACGTCTATCTCTCGCCGGACGCCAACGACTACGACGATGGGGCGCTCGAACTGGGGAAGCTCAAGGCGACCGACGGCGCATTCGGGTACGACCTCCCGCCAGGCACGGACCCCGCCGACTTCGCCAGCGCGATCATCTGGTGCAAGCAGTTCTCGCACCTCTTCGCGGTCGCGCCGCTCGGTGACATCTGACGCTCTCGACGAACCGAAAAGTCGGGTATTGGCAAGCGTGGGGGAAGCGCGTACGTTACGCGCGTAAACGCCACGGAGGGGTCCGTGGCCAGACTGTAGCTCGACGCAACTCGGACTCCTCTCACGGCTGACGCGAGAAAACCCGACGGGCTCGCGCCGGCTACCGAGAGGAGTTTGGCTTTCGTGTACAACGACAAGAACCTGACCTGTGCGGATTGCGGACAGGAATTCGTGTTCACGGCGTCCGAGCAGGATTTCTACGCGCAGCGCGGCTTCACCGAGCCGCGTCGCTGCCCGTCGTGCCGAGCGAGCCGCAAGGCCGCCCGGAACGCCGAGGGTGGCGGCAGTTCGTACGGTGGCTATGGGGCCGGCGGCGGGTACTCCGCGGGCGGCTCATCGAGCTACGGCGGCAGCGGCGGCTACGGCTCCCGCGATCGCGGTCCACGCGAGATGTTCACCGCGACCTGCTCGTCGTGCGGCAAGGAGGCCTCGGTGCCTTTCCGGCCGACCAGCGGCAAGCCCGTCTACTGCAGCGACTGCTTCCGCACCCAGCGCGGCGGCTGACCACTCTCCCTCTCGGAGCGGGCCGACTCACGGCCCGCCGAACCAGCGTCGATCCCCGACCCAGGTCGTC
>JANMBS010000015.1:0-1904 GCA_031360525.1 Thermomicrobiales bacterium | reverse complement strand
ACGTAGAACACGGTCGACAGCGTCGCCATCTGGCGGAGGCTGACGAGGCCGTACTGGATGACCCGTGAGCCACCCGAGAATTGGGTCGGCGTGACATTCGCGTCGTCGGCGCCGGACAGCGTGTCGAAGACGTCGTTGGCGGTGTTGAGACCGAGCTGGACGAAGCACGCACCGATGATCGTCAGCAGCGCGGCGATGGGGTCGAAGGAGCCGTGGGATGCGGCGATGAGGATGCCAAGCGTGACCGGCACGACCGTCGCCGTCAGGAACGGCAGGCGGGTCGTCCGCAGCGTGAGGAAGCCGAACGACAGCTTCGGCTTGACCGGTGTCCCGCGCTCGACCGACAGCGCATCGAAGTAGGCGCGCGACTTTCCGACCGACCGCTCCGAATACTCGAAGAACGGGACCTCGGCCTCGTCCCAGCCCCAGGCCGTGCGGCCTGCGACGGCGACGGTCGAGCCGTTGATGGTCGCCGGGCCCCAGACGGTGACGTGCCGGCGTTCGTCGTAGCCGTAGCCAGGTTGCGGGCGGATATGCGAGCCGGTCAGCGAGACTTCGCGATCGGTCGGGACGGTCAAGCCGGCCGGTGCCGCGAACCTGGCGCTCAGGTCGCCGGCGTTGACCCGCGCATCGACTGCGACGCTGACCGGATAGCCGGCGTCGTCGACCCAGGACACGATCTGGTACGGGTAGGTCGCCAGCTTCTCGAGGCCGGTTCGCGCGTCGAGTTGGGGTGTCGTGCGCATCACGCCGCCTCCGTTCCGACCGTGGTCACTGCCGGGGCCGCGGCGGAGTCGCCGTCCGACCAGTACAGGACGCGACGCGGGGTGATCTCGATCAGCGCGCGCTCGAAGAAGAGCGGCAGCGCGACGCGCGCCTTGAGGAAGTAGACGATGGACGGTTCCTTCTTCTCCCAGATCGGGAGGAGCCGCTCCCAGCCACCGTGCGGGTCCTCCTCGATCACCCGGGCATCTCCCTGGATGGTGGCGCGGTCGATGGCACCGCCGACCGCGTCGGGATCGGTGATCGACAGCGAGACCTTCGGGTTGCCGCGGATGTGCTCGAGCTTGCGGCTGAACAACGTCGATGAGGTCAGGTAGACCTTCTCACCGTCCCACAGCGGGATGAGCGGGTAGGTGACCGGCCGGCCGTCGCCGTCGATGACGGTCAGCTCGCCGACTAGTGCGGCTTCGAGCAGTTTCGTGACCGGTTCGGGGATGATCGTCATGATCTGCCTCGCAGTTCTGGATGCCATTGTGGCAAGTTGATGTGCTACCGCATCGTAGCACGTTTCCCGGGGGCGGCACGGTCGGTGTCCGGCGCGGCACGGTCGGTTTGCGGCGCCGCACGTTCGGTGTCCTGGGTTGCAACGGCCCCCGAGGCGTGCTGCGGTACCATGCGCACCCCATGCCCGAGACGACCACGCCCCCGCTCATCCGTGCCCGCGGACTGACCAAGAAGTTCGGCGATTTCACGGCCGTCGATGCCATCGACTTCGATGTCGCGCGCGGCGAATCGTTCGGGTTCCTTGGTCCCAACGGGGCCGGCAAGACGTCGACGATGCGGATGATCGGCTGCGTCTCGCCGATCACGGGCGGCGTCCTTGAGGTGATGGGGATGGACCCGGCGACCCATGGGTCGCAGATCCGGGCCAACCTCGGTGTCGTTCCGCAGCAGGACACGCTCGATGTCGAGCTGACGGTCCGCGAGAACCTGTCGATCTACGGCCGCTACTTCGGGTTGTCGCGGGCCGAGGTCGGGCGGCGCGCCGACGAGCTGCTCGAATTCGCCCAGTTGACGGAGCGTGCCAACGACCAGGTCGAGCCGCTGTCGGGTGGGATGAAGCGGCGGCTGACCATCGCCCGCTCGCTCATCAACGAGCCGACGGTCCTCCTCCTCGACGA
>JANMBS010000580.1:0-2332 GCA_031360525.1 Thermomicrobiales bacterium | reverse complement strand
GACGCGACGTCTCGCCACGTTGGGGGCACTTCCGACGTGGCGGAGACGTCGTAGGCCGACTCTAGCCACGTCCGCTTAGCTGCCACTTATCCGACGCGATGCCAGACGAGGGGCCCGTCGGGTAGTCGTCGAGGCACCACCCCCAACATTCCTGGCTATTGCCCGATGCCGCGTTCATACTCCACCGACGCAGGGAAGGAGGAACCGGCGAACATCGGCGCGGCGTCCCGTTTCCGGCCGCGACTGCGCCGTGCTGTCCCAATGGCGAACCCGACCCTCCCTTGGGGCGCTGCTGCGCCTACAAAGGGATGGTGTCGCACCGAGGGAGATGCACTCATGAATCGACCGCTAAGCGCCGTGATCTCTGCCGTGCTGCTGGCCAGTCTTCTCGTGGGGCCCGTGAGCGCGGCAAAGCCGACGATCCAGGTATCGGTGACGGGGCCGACCTCTGCCTGCAGCGGCATCGTGGTCAGCGCCTCGTGGGACCGGCCGAAAAACGGTCAGGCCCTGCTGACCCTTTACCTGGGCGATAACAACGCCTCGGGCCGGAAATACGTCCAGTTCGCAATCAGCCCCACGGCTACGTCCGGGTCAGCGAACTTCACGATCGAAGCGAGCCCCGGGTGGACTGGCAGCCTCTTTGGCATCGCATACCTCAACCGCAGCTTTGACGATCCCCGCAAGCCATACGAGCTGCTGCTCACCGGTGACTCGAGGCTCTCGCCGGTGTTGGCGCCGAATTGCAACGTCATGACTTCAACCTGAGGCCTGAGGCCGGACGACAAGGAGTCCCACCGCGGATGACGGCGCAGCGGCCCGCCGTCACGCCTCCGGTTCGAGCTCCAGGGACGCCGAGTTGATGCAGTAGCGGAGACCCGTCGGGTTCGGACCGTCATCGAAGACGTGGCCGAGGTGGCCGCCACAGGTCGCGCAATTCGCCTCGGTCCTGGTCATGAAGAACGAGCGGTCGGTCTCGGTCGCAACGGCCGCGGGATCGGCCGGGGCGAAGAAGCTCGGCCAACCGGTCCCCGACTCGAACTTCGCGTCGGACCGGAAGAGCTCGGTGCCGCAGCCAGCGCAGCGATAGACGCCCGGACGGTGCTCGTTCCACAAAGCGCCGCTGAAAGCGCGTTCGGTGCCCTTCTGACGGAGCACGCGGTACTGCTCGTGGGTCAGTTCGGCTCGCCATTCAGCGTCGGTCTTGGTGGCTGGCGTGGTCGTGGGTCGGATGTCGGTGTCGCTCATGAGCGGATCGTACGCCGGCTTCATGTCGAGTCGATGACACCGCCCCTGCGCGCGCGATAGATTGGCCGGGTGCACGACGACCGACGCGCGCGTCTTGTCCTGCCGATGGCGATCCTCGCACTCGCCGTCTGGCCGCTCTCCTTCGCGTGGATCCCGGCCGCCGGTCGCAACCCGGACTGGATCCTGGCGCTGGTGCCGCTCGCCGAGATCGCGGCGATCCTGATGGCCATCGCCGCGATCTGGCTTGGCGTGCTGGTGCAACGGGACGGCGACGACACGACATCGTCCGAGCGAGGTGGCCGCCTCGCGATGGTGGTCGTGCTCCTGGTCGTCGGTGGCAACCTGCTCGGCCAGGCGCTGGCCCGATGACCGACTCGCCGGAGGATCCTTTCGTCCCCGACGAGTTCACGCCGCCCGCCGGTCTTGACCACGAGGCATTCAGCCTCAGGCCGCTCGGGCCGCAGCACAACGAGTCCGATTACGCCGCGTGGACCTCCAGCATGGAGCACATCCTCGCGACGCCCGGCTACGAGGGGTCGTCCTGGCCGCGTCCGATGACGCTCGACGAGAACATGGGCGATCTCACCAAGCATGCCGGCGAGTTCGCGTCCCGCACGGCTTTCGTGTATACGGTCCTTGCCCCGGAGAGTGAGACCGTGATCGGTTGCCTGTACATCTATCCGAGCGAGCGACCCGGTGTCGACGCCAAGGTCCGCTCCTGGGTCCGCGCCGCAGACGCGGACCTCGACCCGGTCCTGTATCGCGTCGTCACGGACTGGCTGGCCACGTCGTGGCCGTTCGGACCCATCGAGTACGCGGCGCGGCTGGATCCGTGATCGACGTGGAGCCCTGACCTAGCGCTTGAGCCGCTCCCAGTCGACCCAGCGGGATCCATCCCACCAGCGATGCCAGGTTCTCTCATCGCGGCCGGCGGCCCAGACGTCGATCCGGTCGGGGCCCCACGAGGAGGCGGCGGGCGACCCGGTGAGTTCGCCGCCGAGCGATTCCCAGGGATGCCAGGAGATGCCATCCCAGAAGCGGTTCCACAGGGCGCCGTCGGGAAAGATGGCGAAGACCTGGAGTTGGT
>JANMBS010000390.1:0-2243 GCA_031360525.1 Thermomicrobiales bacterium | reverse complement strand
GAAGTACGCGGCGCAAAGCTCGCGGATCCGTTCATCGTCCCAGCCGAGCTCCTGGCAGGTGTTGCCGAGCTCGAAGGTCGGGTCGTTGTTGCCGCTGTACTCGTAGTCGACGATCCAGAGGCGCTCGCCGTCGTCGAGGTAGTTCTCTGCCAGCAGGTCGTTGTGGCACGGGACGCTTGCCAGGGGGCGCGTCGCCAGAGCCGACTCGATCGCCGGCAGTCGGTCGAGTCGCTCGCGATACCCGGCCGGGATCCGGATCGACCGCTCGTCGACGAGGCGGAGATAGCGCTCGCTGAGGCGGAACATGTCGAAGTCGTCGCGGAAGCGCGGGCCGGCGTGGAGTCGGCGCAGTACCTCGGCTATCCGCCGCGGCATCCCGGCCATGTTGAGCGTCTCGATCGACATCGTTGGTGCCGACAGCCAGTCGAGGACGAAGACGTCCCAGTCGGGGAGGCTATGCAGGACGCGAGGCGCGACGCCCGCCTCGGCCGCGGCGCGGGTGTTGTGCAACTCATTTCCGCGGTCGACGGCCAGGAGCTCCGTCGCGGCGCCTGGGATCCGGACGAAGCAGGGCGTGCCGTCCACCTCGACCCGGTAATTCGTATTCGTCAGCCCGGCCGGGATCCGCTCGGCGGTCACGTTCCGCCCCGCCCAGTCGGGGATCGCCGCGATCACCTGCTCGATGGTGGGTGGCACCGCGAGAGGGTATCGCAGCCGCTACCCTGAACGTCGTCGGTCGGAGGCCAGGGGAGCGCTGAGCAGGGGATGGTGGAACACGCCCGGGCGGTCATCATCGGCGGCGGCGTCGGCGGGACCTCGATCGCCTATCACCTTGCCGAGCGCGGCTGGACCGATGTGGTCCTGGTCGACCGGGCGGAGCTGACCTCGGGCTCGACCTTCCATTCGGCCGGGCTTGTCGGCCAGCTGCGGAGCTCGGTCACGCTCACCAAGATGATGATGTACGGCGCCGACCTCTACCGGCGCCTGGCCGCGGAGACGGGGACGGACCCCTCGTGGCACGAGGTCGGGTCGTTGCGGCTCGCATCCAGCGCGGAACGCTTCGAGGAGCTCCGCCGGCAGGCGGGCTGGGCCAAGACCTTCGGTCTCCCGCTCGACCTGATCTCGGCCGGGGAGGCCCAGGATCGCTTCCCCCTCATGTCGACCGACGGCGTCCTCGGGGCCGTCTGGCTGCCGACCGACGGCTGGCTGGACCCCTCCGGTCTTGCCAATGCGCTGGCCGCCGGCGCGCGCCAGCGAGGCGCACAGATCCGCCAACACACGCGGGTCGTGGCGATCGGCACCGACCGCGGCCGGGTGACAGGTGTGACCGTTGAGCACAAGGGCGAGCGCACCGAGATCGCCGCCGATGTGGTCGTCAACGCGGGTGGCATGTTCGCCCCGGAGATCGGTCGGATGGTCGGTGTGACCGTCCCGATCATCCCGATGGCCCACCAGTACCTGTTCACCGAGCCGATCGACGGCGTCCACCCCGGCCTGCCGCAGCTGCGCGACCCCGACAACCTCGTCTACTACCGGGAGGAGGTCGGCGGCCTGTGCATGGGCGGTTACGAGCGCGACCCTGCGCCGTGGGCGCTCCACGGCATCCCGCCCGATTTCAACGGCAAGCTCCTGGCGCCGGACATGCCGCGTTTCGAGCCGATCATGGAGGGTGCCATCCGGCGCGTCCCGGCGATGGCCGACGCCGGTGTCAATCGGGTCATCAACGGGCCCGAGGGCTTCACCCCCGACAACGAGTTCATCCTCGGCGAATCGGACGTGCGTGGCTTCTTCGTGGCGGCCGGGTTCTCGGCGCATGGCATCGCCGGCGCAGGCGGGATCGGGCGACAGATGGCGTCGTGGATCGCCGACGGCGAGCCGGAACTCGACCTGTGGAAGATGGACATCCGCCGGTTCGGGCCGGCGTATAGGAGCCAGGGCTACACGCTGGCCCGCTCGATCGAGAACTACGCGACCTACTACGACATCCACTACCCGAACGAGGAGCGGCTGGCCGGGCGACCCCTGCGGACCTCGCCGACCTACGAGATCCTCGCCGGCCTGGGTGCGTCCTTCGGCGAGAAGTCCGGCTGGGAGCGCCCGAATTGGTTCGAATCGAACGCGGCCGACGGCGATGAGGGCCTCCGGCCGCGCGGCTGGGCGGGGATGCACTGGTCGCCCGCGATCGGCGCCGAGGCGCTCGCGACGCGGCGGGCGGCCGGCCTCTTTGACGAGACGTCCTTCGC
>JANMBS010000510.1:0-4547 GCA_031360525.1 Thermomicrobiales bacterium | reverse complement strand
GCCGCCGACGATCGCGACGTCGTCGGCACCGGCTGCGGTGAATCCGCGACGGTGGTGGTCGGCCAGCCTCGCCCGGGCATCGGCGACCCATCGCGTCAGCGGCCCGGACGCCGGATCTGGTACCGGATGGAGGATGCGGACGGCGACCGGCGGCATCGGTCGAGTCTAGCGGGGGTCGTCGCGTCGGCCGGCCCCGCCCTCCCCGATACTGGGGGTGTGGCGGAACGGCAGGTTCGTGCATATGTCGGCCTGGGGGCGAACGTCGGCGACGCGGAGTCGACGCTGACCGACGCGGTCCAGGCGCTCGCTGCGCTCCGGGGTACGCGCCTGCGCGGCGTCTCGCGCCTCTACGCGACCGTGCCGGTCGGCGTGACCGACCAACCCGAGTTCCGCAACGCGGTGGTCGCGCTCGACGTCCCCGCCCTGCCGGACCCCGAACGCGGCTCGATCGCCCTCCTGTCTGCGCTCAAGGCGCTCGAGCGCGAATTCGGGCGTCAGGCGCGCGAGCGCTGGGGTCCGCGCGAGCTCGATCTCGACCTGCTCGTCTTCGGCCGGGCTCGGGTCAACGTCGAGCGTCCGTCGGCCGCGCGATCGAACGATGCCGCGAACGATCCGGCAAAGGCCGCCAAGGTCCTCGAGGTCCCCCACCCGGCCGCCGCGTCACGGCTGTTCGTGCTCGCGCCGCTGGCCGATCTCGCGCCGCGACTCGTGCCGCCCGGTTGGGGAGAAACGGTCGAGACCGCGCGCCGCCGACAGGAGCGGATCGAGGGCGCCGACGCAGTTCGCGCGATCGGCGGCTGGGACGCTAGCCGCCGTCGGTGGCGGACCGGTCACGTCCTCGCCCGCCGGACCCCTCAGCCCAGGTAGCGCGTCGGCAGCTCCGTCTCGATGGCGCCGGTCGGCCCGCGCTCGACGCGATAGCCGCGCGCGTTCGGTCGCGACGCCACGACCTCGGCCAGCTCGGTGCCGCGGAAGACGAGCGCGGCCCCGTCGTCGGCGGCATATCCCGCCGGCAGCGTCCCGTCGGCGACCAGCCGGTGATAGTGCGGACGTCGGGTCTCCTCGCCGTCGTAATGCGGCGAATGGCTGCCGGCCAGGAGGCCGAGCCCACGAGACAGAGGCGCCAGCCCTCCGAACGAGTCTGTCGACCCGGTCTCGAACCAGCACAACGATCCCGCCGAGAGGCCGGTCAACACGATGCCCGACTCCCACGCCTGCCCGAGGATGCGGTCGACGCCGTGGACGCGCCAGATCGCGAGCATGTTCTCGGTGTTGCCGCCGCCGACGTAGATGACGTCCTGGTCGAGCAGGAAGGACTCGATGTCGTCCACCGTCCGGATGAACAGCGCGAGATGGGTCGCCTCGGCACGCCGGGCGAAGGCCGCGTAGAACGACGCGATGTAGGCGGGCGAGTCACCGCTGGCCGTGGGGAGGAAGCAGACCCGCGGTCGTTGTCGGCGGCGCTCGGAGCGGGCCAGGTCGAGGACGTGGTCGTCGAGGAGTGGGTTGTCGGGTTCCATCGAGAACCCGCCGCCACCCATCGCGACGATCGTCGGCCGCGTCACTGTGATGCGACCCGGAAACCGATGTGCTTGTCGCCGTAGGTCGGTGGATCCTCGTGACGGTACGCCCAGGGGGAAGGCTGCATCTGAGTGATGCTACCCTCGCGACGCCCCAACGAGCAGCGGAGACCTGCCACGGACCTCCACGCCCACCAGGCGGCCCAGCACGAAGCGCAGACCGAATCCGAGGCGCTCGCCCGGGACGCCGCCGATCCCCTCACCGCGCTTCGGGACCGCTTCCTGATACCGACCGCGCGCGACGGGACACCGACGGTCTATCTCGCCGGCCAGTCGCTCGGCCTCCAGCCGCGGACGGTCCGCGCCGCGATCGAGACGGAGCTGGACGCCTGGGCACGACTCGGGGTCGATGCCTGGTTCGACCCGGGCGGCCCGTGGTTCACACGCGACCTGACGCTGCGTGAGCCGATGGCGCGGGTCGTCGGCGCCCGGCCCGACGAGATCGGCCTGATGAACAGCCTGACGGTCGACATCCACCTGCTGCTGACGTCGTTCTACCGCCCGGTCGGGCGTCGGCGGGGGATCCTGACCGATGGGCCGCTGTTCCCCTCCGACCGGCACGCATTGACCAGCCACCTCGCGGCGCGCGGACTCGACCCCATCGCGGATCTCATCGTCGTCGAGCCACGGACCGGCGAAACGACGCTCCGGATCGACGACCTCGAAGGGGCCATCGCTGACCGCGCCGACGAGCTGGCGCTGGTCTTCCTGGCCGGCGTGAACTTCGCGACCGGCCAGGCGCTCGAGATCGGACGGTTGACCGCGGCCGGTCACGCGGCGGGGGCCGTTGTCGGCTGGGATCTCGCGCACGCGGCCGGCAATGTCGAGATCGCGCTCCACGACGACGACGTCGACTTCGCGGCGTGGTGCACCTACAAGTACCTGAACGGCGGTCCGGGCGCGGTCGCCTCGATCTTCGTCCACGAGCGTCACGGCCGCGACCCGTCGCTGCCGCGTCTCGGTGGCTGGTGGGGGATGGACCCGGACGAGCGCTTCGCCATGGACCCGCGCTACCGGCCGGCCTCCGGCGCCGCCGGCTGGTCGCTCTCGACCACGCCGATCCTCGCCCTGGTGCCGATCGAAGCGTCGTTGGCCATCATCGACGAGGTCGGGATGCCCGCGTTGCGTGCCCGTTCCGTGGCGCTGACGGGCTATCTGGAAGGCCTGCTCGAGGACCTCCCGGTCGAGGTCATCACGCCGCGGGAACCCGTGGCACGTGGGGCGCAGCTGTCGCTTCGTTTCGAGCACGCGGGTTCGATGCTCGAGACCCTGGCCCAGGGTGGCATCGTCGCGGATGAACGCTCCCCCGACATCATCCGGGTCGCGCCGGTCCCCCTCTACAACACCTACCACGACGTCTGGCGGCTGGCCGATGTCCTCCTCAGGGCGCTGAGCGCAGGGGCCCCGTCCGTCCAGGGCCCGGCGTCCGACCTTGATGCGTGATCTGAGGCGGTGTCGGGACTTCTGGCCTGTGTATGCCCAGAGGGGCGGCATCAAGCGTCCAAGGTGCGTCGCCTTCGAAGGAGCGCGCCGCTCAGCCGAACCGCGCGCGCAGCCTCGGCAGGATGATCGCCTCGTAGCGGGCGATCGCCGCTTCCTGGTCCTCCCCGGGGAAATGGAAGACCAGGTGATCGAACCCGTAGTCGACATAGGTCGCGATCTGCTCGACGTGTTCGTCGGCGTCGGACGAGACGAGCCAGCGCCGGTGAGCGACATCCTCGACGGTCTTCGCCAGCCGCTCCATCTCGCGCGGGTCCTCGATGCCGACCTTCTGTTCGCCGGGGAGTGCCAGCGCCGCCCAGATCTTGGTGTCCTCCATCGCCCGCGTGCGATCGGTGTCGAAGCTGGCCTTCACCTCGATCATCCGGCCGAGCCGGCTCGCATCGCGCCCGGCCTTCGCCGCACCCTCCAGGACCGCGGGAAGAAGCGTGTCGACGTACAACTCGGGGCCTTTGCCCGAGGTGCAGATGAGCCCGTCGCCGATCCGCCCGGCGAGCCGCGCCGCGGCCGGTCCGGAGGCCGCGATGTAGATCGGGACCGGCTCCTCCGGCCTGTCATAGATCGTCGCGTTCCGGGTCCGGTAGTGCTCGCCCTCGAACGTTACGAAGTCCTCGCGGAAGAGCAGCTGGATGAGCGTGACCGACTCCTTGAGCCGGGCGAACCGTTCGCTCTGTTCCGGCCAATCGATGCCGACCGGGATCTCGTTGAGGGACTCCCCGGTCCCGACACCGAGGATCACCCGCCCCGGCGCCAGGCAGCCGAGCGTGGCGAAGGCCTGCGCGACGACCGCGGGGTTGTAGCGGAATGACGGGGTCAGGACGCTCGTCCCGAGCGTGACCCGTTCCGTGGCCTGCGCGGCAGCCCCCAGCCAGACCAGAGCGTTCGGCGCGTGGCCGTCGGTATGCCGCCACGGCTGGAAATGGTCGCTGGTCCAGACGGACTCGAAGCCGGCCTGTTCCGCCGCGACCGCGAGGTCGAGCAATCGGCGCGGCGGGAACTGTTCGGCCGACGCCTTGTAGCCGTAGCGGACGGCCATCCTAGAGCCGGACCCGTGGTGGGCTGTCGCGGTCGAACATGTGGACCGTGTCGACGAACCGAACTTGCTTGGCCTGGTAGGCCATCACCAGGGAGTGGGTCCGCGCCCCGCCGCCGAAGAAGCGGACGCCCTGGAGGAGGTCGCCGGCAGTGACCCCTGTCGCGGCGAACACCAGGTTATCGCCGGGCGCCAGGTCTTCGGTCCGGTAGACGCGTTCCTCGTCGCCGTGGCCCATCCGCGCACCGCGCTCGCGTTCGTCGTCGCTTCGATAGCGGAAGCGGGCCTGGATCTCGCCACCGAGGCAGCGCAGGGCGGCCGCCGTGATGACGCCTTCCGGCGCGCCGCCGGTGCCCATCACGGCGTGGACGCCGGTGCCCGAGACCGCGCACGAGATGGCGGCCGACAGGTCGCCGTCGCCGATGAGCTTGATT
>JANMBS010000387.1:0-9788 GCA_031360525.1 Thermomicrobiales bacterium | reverse complement strand
GAGGTCTACACCAGGGATTCGGCCGGTCGTCGCGTGCCGATGGTAGATATCGTGGTGGACTCCGAGGATGATCGAGTGAGTGTCAATACCGATATTGGTTTCACCACGGACGAGGACGGCCACCTACTGCACAAGAACTATCCCGCCGTCGCGTATCGAGTCCGGGCCTTCAGAGGCAGCGGCGACGACCGGGTACAGGTCGCGGAAGGCCTAGTCATCGTTCCAGCCAACGGCCGCGCAACGATTCGGCTGATCATCAAGTAACGCGACGGGCGCGCCCTCACTCAGCCCCGTCGCGGAGGCCCCGTCGAGCCGCGCACCTCGAGTCGGACGGGGAGCATCACGACCGGCGCGGATCCCGCACCCCGTCCCGCGCCCCCACCGGGCGCCTCGGCTTCGCCAGTGGCGCCGCTCCGGGGACGCAGGCGCTCGGCCAGGCTCGCCACGGCCCAGTAGCCCATTTCGGCCGTGCTCTGGCTCAGCGTCGTCAGCGGCGGGTCGACGTATGCGGCTAAGGCCACGTCGTCGAACCCGACGACACTCACGTCCTCCGGCACGGAACCGCCACGCCGTCGCACGGCACGGAGCGCCCCGATCGCCATCAGGTCGTTGTAGGCGAGGACCGCGGTCACATCCGGCGCGCGGTCGAGTAGCTCGAGCATCGCCGCCTCGCCGCCGCCGACCAAGGGCGCCCCTGCGACGATGGCGACCGATGCAGGGTCCAGCCCGGCATCGTCCAGGGCATCGCGGACGCCGGCGAGCCGCACGGGCCCGTCCACATTCCGCGGCGGTGGCATGAGGTAGCCGAAGCGGCGGTGCCCGAGGTCGAGCAGGTACTGCGCGGCCAGACGGCTGCCGGCCCGGTTATCGGAATGGATCGAGGGCAGGTCGACGTCGGCGGCCGTGGTGTTGATCAAGACCACGGGCAGGGGAGCGGCCGCCAGCCATTCGACGTGGCGCCCCCCGAGACTGCTGGCCGCGATGATCAGGCCATCCACCCGCCGCTCGACGAGGAGGTCGAGGTAGCCGGCTTCCCGCTCCGGATCGTCATTCGCGTTGCACAGCAGAATCGCGTAGCCCTCGGCCCGGGCGGCGTCCTCCACCGCCCGGACCAGTTCCGGGAAGTACGGGTTCTCGATGTCGGTAACGATCAGCCCGAGCGTCTCGGTCGTGCGTCGCTTGAGCGAGCGAGCCACGCCAGACGGCCGGTAGTCCAGGTCGCGCGCGGCGGCCAGCACACGTGCCTCGGTCTCGGGTCGCGCCCGCCCGATCCCGGACAGGACGCGGCTGACCGTGGCGGTCGAGACCTTCGCCCGTTCGGCGACATCGCCGATCGTGGCGGCCACCTTTGGGACGCCTAGAGCGATTCGGTTTCGTTGAAGACGTCGCCCGGGTTCGCCTCACCGATCGGGACGGTCGGGGTCCCCTCGCCGAGGGCCTCGCGCTTTGCGAGGATCTCGAGGTCGGCCTGGAGCTCCTCGAGCTCGGACCCGCCGCCCATCAGGCGATGCAGTTCATCGGCGTTGAGCTCACCACGCTTGAAGGTGCCGCCCGACCGGCCACGGGTCAGGATCGTGAACGAGTCGCCGATCGGCAGGGCGTGCTGGACGTTGTGGGTGATGAAGATCACGCCGAGTCCCTTGTTGCGGGCCGAGATCGCGTGGCGCAGGACGATCGCCGATTCCTTGACGCCGAGGGCCGAGGTCGGTTCGTCGAGGATCAGGACCCGGGCGCCGAAGTACTCCGCGCGGGCGATGGCCAGGGTCTGTCGTTCGCCACCGGAGAGCGTCCCGACCAGCTGATCCGTGTCGCGGACCTCGATGCCGATGTTCTTCATCTCCTCGCGGGCGATCCGCGCGGCCGTGTCGCTGTCGAACCGCTTGAACGGGGTGAACCCTTTCGTCGGCTCGTTGCCGAGGAAGAAGTTGCGGCTGATGCTCATCAGCGGCATCACGGACAGGTCCTGATAGACAGTCGCGATCCCGGCATCGAGCGCGTCGCGCGGCGCGCTGAAGCGGACCGGCTGACCGTCGACGGCGAGCGTTCCGTCGTCGGGGGCATGGACCCCGGACAGCATCTTGATCAGGGTCGACTTGCCCGCGCCGTTGTCGCCGAGCAGGCAGTTGATCTGCCCGGCGCGAACCGTGAGCGAGACGCCCTCGATGGCGACGACGGCGCCGAAGTACTTCGAGACGTTGCGCGCCTCGAGGAGCGGCGTGGCGTCCGCGGCGGCAGGAGCGGTGGTTGTCTGCATCTCGTGCTCCTCGCTCAGCGGAGGCCGGCGAAGCGGCGCCGGATCCAGTTGTTGAGGACGACGGCGACCAGCAGGAGGGTGCCCAGCGCCACGAGATACCAGTCCGCATTGATGTTCGCGAACACGATCCCGATCTGGGCCATCCCGAGTGCGAGCGCCCCGATGGCCGCTCCCGCGACCGACCCATAGCCGCCGGTCAGCAGGCAGCCGCCGATGACCGCGGTCGTGATCGCGCGCAGTTCGTAGCCCTGGCCGCGGAGCACGTCCGCGGAGAAGAAGGTCATGCTCTGGACGGCGGCCAGGATCGCTGCAGAGAAGGCCGTCCCAGCGAACAGCATGATCTTGACCCGGTTGACCGGGACACCCAGATTACGGGCCGCGCTCGGCGATCCACCGACGCCGGTGATCCAGTTGCCGAATTTGGTCCGCCCGAGGATGTAGACGCCGATGGCCGCCAGCAGGATCCACCACAGGATCGACACCTTGAAGTTGCCGATGCTCCAGTTGAAGAACCCGGCGATCGGGTCCGCGGCGATCTTCTCTGGGGCGATCGGGATGTAGGTGATCTGGGTGATCTGTGCGGTCAGCGCCTGGGTCGCGCCGCGGATGATGAACAGCGTCGCGAGGGTGACGATGAACGACGGCAGTCCCGTGCGCACGACGATGAAGCCGTTGATGACCCCGAGGATCGTCGTCAGAACGAGCGAGATGAGGATCCCGGCCCAGACCGGCAATCCGTATGTCGTCACGCAGATACCGATGACGATCCCGGCGAAACCGATCAACGAGCCGATCGACAGGTCGAACTCTCCGCCGATCATCAGCAACGCGACCGCCGTGCCGACGATCCCGACCTGGGCAGCGACGTCGAGGTAGCTGAGTGTCCCGTCGAGGCTATAGAAGACACCGCTGCCGGCGATCGTGGACAGGATCGCGAAGACGATCCAGACGAAGACGGTGATGAGCAGGGCACCCGCCGACGGACGCCCGAGCAACCGCGAGGCCAACGAGGTGCGGCGCAGACGATCCGACGGTGGAGCCGGACTCGCCGCGCCCGATGTCTGGGTCATCGCCATCTTGCCCTCCGGATTGGGGTGCGGAGGGGTCGGAACGACTCCGACCCCTCCGGTGCGCCGGTGCAGCCGGCGCGAGACAGCTAGGTCAGCGGAGACCCTTCGCGGCGAGCGCGATGACATCCGCGGCGTCGGCCTGGGTCACGAAGCCCGGGCCGGTCATGATGAGCCCCGTGCCGTCGCCGGTCGGGAGGTTCCGGGTCTGTGCGTAGTTCGTCAGGATGACGATCGGCAGGTACCCCTGGAGGAACTGCTGCTGGTCGATGGCGAAGTCCATCTTCCCGTCCTTGATCGCGGTCAAAACGTCCGCGCTCAGGTCGAAGGTGGCGAGGTGGGCCTTGCTGCTCGTGGCCGCCAGGGCCTTGAGTGCCGGGACCGCCACGGACGGGCCGAGGGTCAGCACGCCGTCGATCGTTGCGTCGGACTTGAGGGCTGCCTCGATCGTGGCCTGCATCGCGGCCGGATCGGAGATCTGGCCGGTCAGGACCTTGCCCTGGCTCGGGTCGGCGAGGCCGAGGCCCGTGAAGAAGCCGTTGCAGCGCAGGGTCAGAGCCTGGTTGCCGACTTCCTGGTTGAAGCAGACGCCGTTCTTGACGCCAGCGGCCTTGAAGCGCTCACCGGCACCGAGGCCCGCCTGGAACTCCGTCTGGCCGACGTGGGCCTTGATGCCCAGGTCGCGGAAGACGTCGGAACCGGAGTTCATGGACACGACCGGGATGCCGGCTTCGACGGCCTTCTTGATCGAGGGCGAGAGCGCCTCGGCATTCGGGATCGAGACGACGAGGCCCTGCGGCTTCTTGGCCACGGCCGCGTCGATGAGCTGCGACATCTTGACCATGTCGCTCTCGGCGTCAGGGGCGCTGTAGTTGACGCTGACGCCCATGTCTGCGGCACCGGCCTTGACACCGTTGCGCACGACGCCCCAGAAGCCATCGATCGCCTGGCCGTGGGTGACGACCTCGATCTTGATGGCACTCTTCTGGACGAGCGCGCCATCGAGCGTGCCACCTGTGCCGCCACTACCGGACGGCGTCGCCGCGTTGCATGCTCCGAGCACGACCATCGCACCCACGAGCAGGACGGCGGTTCTTCGAAGGTTCATCCTGTGTGTCTCCTCACGTGTCGATCGCGCGCCTGCGCGTCCCCGAGCGTCGCGGATCGTCCACGACGTCTCGTTTGCCAGGTTTCCCTGGACCCCTCCGGTCGAACCCGGGATCCCGTATCCCGTCGCGCGACCGTGCCACCTCCTTTCAGCAGGACCGCAGGGCCCCTCCCATCAGCCTGGGATCTCCTCGAGTCGCACCGGTCGGTGCTCATGGAGCGAGCGGGTCGCCGCCTCTGCGATGCGCAGCGCGGCGACGCCATCGCGGGCCGTGCACGGGCTCGGGACCTCCCCGCGCGCGACCCTGATGAACTCGGTGAATTCGGCGGCGTACGCCGGTGTGAAACGATCGATGAAATCGGCCCACGCCGGGCCACCCGGCGGCGGCACTCCAGGTTCGACCGAGCGAAGCGGTGTTCGCGGGCCCCAACCCACGGAGACGCTGTCGCCCGAGCCGAACAGCTCGGCCCGGATGTCGTAGCCGAGCGGATCGTGGCGGGCCGTGGTCAGCGTGACGAACGGTCCGTCGGTCATGCGCAAGGTCGCAACGGCGGTATCGACGTCGCCGTATTTCGCGAAGACCGGGAAACCCCGGACCCCTCCATCGGCATAGACCTCCTCCACCTCGCGGTCAGTCAGCCAACGCAGGATATCGAAGTCGTGGATGGAAAAATCACGGAAAAGGCCGCCGGACTGCGGGATGTACGACTCGTGGGGTGGAGCCGGGTCGTGGCCGGCAAGCCGGATCGCGTACAGGGTCCCGAGCGCTCCGGTCTCGACCAGCCGACGCGCCTCCCTGTAGCCGGGGTCGAACCGACGCTGGAAGCCCAGCTGGAACGGGACCCCGCTGCGCTCGATCTCATCGGCGACGACGAGGGTATCGTCGAGGTCGGCGGCCAGCGGCTTCTCGCAGAAGGTCGGCAGCCCGCGCCCGATCGAGGCCCGGATCAGCTCGGGGTGCGCGGTCGTGGCGGCAGCGATGACCACCGCCTCGGCGACGTCCATCGCGGCCTCGATGGTCGGAGCGGCCGTGGTGCCCACCTCGGCCGCGAGTTCGGCGGCGCGGGTCGGGTCGGCGTCGGCGATCACGACGCCGTCGACGCCCGGCGTTTCTGCCAGCAGCCGGCCATGGAGGCGCCCGATCCTGCCCGCTCCGAGCAACGCGACCTTCATCGTCCCTCCTCGTTGTCGTGGCGCCCGCCGCTCCCGAGCCGGCGCAACGCCGCCGCCAGGACCCGCCGCCCGATCGCCGCGCTCTCCGATGGCGGACCCCAGGTGCTGTCCTGCTCGACCATGAGCCAGCCGTCGTAGTCGCGGTCGGCCGCGACCGCCAGGACCCCGTCGAGATCGAGCGCGCCCGCCCCGAGCTCGGTGAAGAGCCGCGCCCGGATCGCGGCATCGAAGCCGGGCACGGAGCCGGTGCGCAGGCCGTCGAGAACGACCGGGTCGACGTCCTTGAGGTGGATGTGGGTCACGCGATCGCCGTACGTGCGCAGCGCGGATACCGGGTCCCCGCCGCCGACGAGGTAGTGCCCGACATCGAGGCAGATCCCGACGAGGCGCGGGTCGAGCCCGGCGGCGAGGCGCTCGACCTCGGCCGGCGTCTCGACGAACGTCCCGCCGTGGGGGTGGAAGGCCGCCCGGTGGCCGGCCCCAACGACTTCGGTCGCGAGGTCGTGGACCGCCCTGAGGAGGGCGTCCCAGCCGGCGTCGGTCAGGACCGGGGTGCCGGGTCCGCTCGCCCGGCCGGCACGTTCCTCGCGGCCGGGTGACAGGTCGAGGGCCATTACCAGGACTTCGCCGCCGCCATCGTGGAGCAGGCGGGCCCGCTCTCGGCCGATGGCCATCGCGTCGGCCGTCGGTCCGTCGATCGTCGCGGGGATGGAGAGGTAGACCTCGGCGAGCCGCAGGTGACGCTCAGCGAGCGCAGTCCGCAGCGCCTCGCCCTCGGCAAAGCCGATGCCGAGCTGGGTGCCCTCGTAGCCGGTCCGGGCGATCTCGTCGAAGATGGTCGAGGCATCGGTCCCGTGCCGCAGGTCGGCGAGGTCGACGTTGTTCCACAGGATCGGCACCGTCCCGATCGACGCGCCCGGCAGGGCGTCGCCGGGTCGCCGCAGGGTGGTGCGGAGGTCGGGTCGCGCAGCCACGTCTCGGGCGAGGGCGCTCATCGGTGCTGCTCCTCGGCCACGCCGGCCTCCCATCGGGCGCGCTGCTCGGGATGGTATTCCGGGCTGGGAGCGTCCCACCAGCCCGTCTTGTCGGGACCGGCCGTCGCCAGATCGCGGTCGACCGTGACGTGCACCAGCGACGGACCGCCAGACGCCAGCGCGCGGCCGACCGCCGGGGCGACCTCGGACGGGTCGTCGACACGCTCGGCATGTAGGCCGAAGGCGCGCCCGATGTCATCGAAGGCGGGGGAGAAGAGCGAGCCGTCCGGGGTCCGGAAATCGGTCCAGGCCGAACGCCCGAAGAAGGTCTCCTGGCCACCCTTGATGCTGATCCAGCCCGAGTGGTCGAGGACGATGGCGCAGACCGGGGTGCCCGCCAGGACTGCCGTCTGGAGTTCTTGCATCGACTGTAGGAAGCTTCCATCCCCTGAGATCGAGAGCACCTGACGCTCGGGCATCGCGAGTTGGGCGCCGATGGCGGCGGGAAGCTCGAAGCCCATCGTGGAGAACCCGCCGGACGTGATGTGGGTCCGCGGCGCGCGGGTCACCCAGCGCTGCTTGACCATGCCCTGGGGGAGTCCCGCCCCGGTGACGACGATGGCGTCGTCGCGCGTGGCCGCCTGGATCTCGCGTACGGCACGGGCCATCGTCATCGGGACCGCCGTCGCGCCCGATTTGAGATCGACCTGCTCGAACCATGCCGCCTTGCGTTTGGCGATCTCGCGGGTGTATGCCGTGCCGCCGTAGACGGACGGGCCGCCGCCCGCTCCGAGTGCCGCCAGCAGGTCGGTCAGACCCGCCTTCGCATCGCCGACAAGCCCCACCTCGACCGGGTAGTTCTTGCCGATCTCCCGCGGGTCGATGTCGAGCTGGATGAGCAGCGTCGACGGGATGGTGAACGTGACGCCTGCGCGGTAGGACGAGGCCGACCAGTCAGTGAAGCGGTTGCCGACGGAGAGGATGACGTCGGCAGTGGAGGACAGTTCGTTCCCCGACGACGACGCGGTGTCGCCGATGGTCAGGCCGGCCAGCTCGTGCGTCTCATCGATCGCGCCCTTGCCGTTCCACGTCGTCACGACGGGCGCGCCGAGCCGCTCGGCCAGGGCCGTGACCTCGGCCGACGCCTCGGCGGTGATGGCCCCACCGCCCGCGACGATGACCGGCCGCTTCGCGTCACGGAGCAGCGCGGCGGCCCGCTCGATGTCGTCGGCGGCCGGGCGAATCCGGCCGCGTGCCTCGCGCTGGGCGGGGTCGGGAAGCAGGACGTCCGCGCTGTCGGCCAGGACGTCCATCGGCACGTCGAGGAGGATCGGCCCCGGCCGACCCGACACCATCTGGTTCCAGGCTCGGTGGAGGACGAACGGCAGCTCATCGACGCGCGACGGCTGCCACCATTCCTTGACGACCGGCTCGAAGATCCGCGGGTTGTCGGCGACGTGGCGGCGCTCGAGTTCCTGGAGCAGGCCGGCGCCACGCATGTAGGTGTGGGGCGAGCCGGTCAGCAGCGCGACGGCCGTGGAGTCGACATATGCGGTCGCCATCCCGACGACGGTGTTGGTCGCTCCGGGCCCGATGCTCGTAAAGGCGAGGATCGGCTGGCCTGTCGCCCGATAGAAGCCGTCGGCCAGGTGCACGGCCGACTGCTCGTGCATGACCTGCACGGTGCGGATCGCATCCTGCCGGTCGAGCAGGGCATCGGTCAGCGACCAGCTCCCGTGGCCCGGGATACCGGCCACCACCGGCACGCCCTGGCGTACGAGATACTCGACGATGATCTGTGCCCCGGACAGGCGCCGCCGACCCTCCGCCTCCGACAATGCGTCTCCCCTTGCGCTTTCGATGTAATCGATTACCCTTGGGTGGCGGAAGGGTAGCACGGTGGGGCGTGCTGTCAACGCATCGGATCCGCCCGCGATGCCCGATGGCATGGCGGCCGCGACCCGCTCGGCACCCGGCCCCTGGGATGGCAGTGGAGGCGAACGATGGCGAGGCTGGCGAGCCGGTCGACCGCTGCGCTCCCGTTGGTGGACAGCCCGCTGGGGCGGACCATCGCGACGACCGCGACCGACATCTGGAACGACTCGTGCGCGGTCGACGAGCTCGAATACGCCATCTCCTACGGCGCCGTCGGCGCGACGGCCAACCCGACGATCGTCACCGATGTCTGGAAAGGCGATCCCGGCTACTGGCGCGGTCGAGTCCAGGCACTTGCCGAGGAGCGGCAGAACGCGACCGAGGTCGACCTCGCTTGGGCCATCGCCGAGGAGATGTCCCTCCGGGCGGCGCCCCTCCTGCTGCCCGCTTTCGAGGCGTCCAGCGGCCGCCAAGGCCGGCTCTCGATGCAGACCGACCCGACCTTCTTCCGAGCGTACGACCGGATGCTCGAGCAGGGGACCGGCTTCGACCGGCTGGCACCGAACATCATCGTCAAGTTCCCGGCCACGAGCGTCGGCGTCCGGGTGATGGAAGAAGCGACGTACCGTGGGGTCAACGTCAACGCCACGGTTTCGTTCAGCGTCGCCCAGGCGGTCGCCGCGGCCGAGGCGGTCGAACGTGGCCTCCGTCGGAGGGAGGCCGAGGACCTGCCGGTCGGCGACATGGGCCCGGTCATCACGTTGATGATGGGCCGGCTCGAGGACTGGCTTCGGGTCCAGACCGAACGCGACGGGATCGTCGCCGACCCGACGGTGCTGCCGTGGTCGGGGGTCGCGGTCTTCAAGCGTGCCGACGCCGAGTTCAGGGCACGTGGGCTGCGAGCCCGGTTGCTGGGGGCCGCCATCCGCCACCACCTGCACTGGTCGGAGCTCATCGGCGGTGACGTCGTCATCACGATGCCGGCCGTCTGGCAGCGCCGCTTCAACGCCTCGTCGATCGAGGTCCGGCCGCGGATGGACGAACCTGTCGCACCCGCGATCGTGGACGAGCTCCGGACGCGCTTCCCCGATTTCGTGCGGGCCTTCGAGCCCGACGGCCTGAGTCCCGAGGAGTTCGACACGTTCGGACCGACAGCGCGGACCTTGCGCGCCTTCACCAGCTCGTACCACGAGCTCCTGCACCAGGTGGCCGACGCACTGGTCCCGAACCCCGACGTCCGCCCGGCGTCATGATCGAAGCCGCCATCCATCCGAGCGCCCCGCCCAACGACCTGTCGCCGGACCACCTCCGGCTCCGACCGGATGCGGCGGCATCTG
>JANMBS010000442.1:0-7026 GCA_031360525.1 Thermomicrobiales bacterium | reverse complement strand
CGAGGGCCTGGCCATCGGTGGCGTGCTGCTGGCCGGGCGGTCGGTCGACCTGCTCGTCCTCGACCTGCCCGGTGGCCGGCTGGCCGCCACGGACAAGCCCGCCCGCATCGGGGATCGGCTCGGCCGGCTGGCGGCGCTTGCCCGGCGCTCGGAGACGCTCTTCGTCGTGCTCGAACCACCCGGTGACGCGGGCGGCCTGACGACCGCCGTCGCCGAGGCGACCAGTCTCCGCCTCGAACTCGCCCGGCGGTCGTGGATCCGGCTCGGGCGCGACGTCGTCGGCCAGCGGACGGAGGCGCTGGTCGCACGCAATCGATACGGCCCGCCGGGGCGGCGGGCGACCCTCCGGATCCTCTACGCGGAGGGTGGCGAGCGAGATGCCTGCCTCCGCCGCGACGACCTCCTCCGTGACGAAGCCCCCGATCCAGCCCCCGCCATCGACGAACGGACCACCCGCGATGCGACTCCTCCATCTCCACCGGCCGCACCTCCCCCTCGAACTCGCGCGGGCACGAGCCTTCGAGCCCTTCCCGCCCGGCCCGCTCGTCCTGGGCGGCCGACCGTGGGATCCGGGCTCGGTCGTCGACGCGAACCAGGAAGCCCGGGCACTGGGCGTCCGGCGGGGGATGCCGCTCGGGAGCGCCCACCGGCTCGTCCCTGAGGCGACCTTCATCGATCCGGACCCCGACGCCGACCGGGCGACCGCCGAGGCCGCCTTCGAGGCACTCGCGGCGTTCAGCCCCGGGATCGCCGGGAGCGCCGACCCGGCCGATGGGGCGTTCGGGTTGTTCGAGGTCCAGGTCGACGGCCTCGAGGCGTTGTGGGGGCCAGAGCCGGTCCTCGTCGATCGGCTGGTGGAGGCGCTGGGCCGGGCCCTCGGCGGCGAGTCCGCCACTGCCGCCACCGGCCAGATCCGGGCCGGCATCGCGGGCACCCGCTTCACCGCGACCGTGGCCGCCGTCCTCGCCCGGCCCGGGATGCCGATCCTCGTCCCGCCCGGTGGCGAGACCACGTTCCTTGCCCCGCACCCGTCCGGCCTCCTGACCCAGGACCCCGATGTCCGGGCCCGTCTCGTCCGGTTCGGCCTGCGCCGGATCGGGGCCGTGGCCGAGCTTGCCCGATCGGCGCTGATCGCGCGGTTCGGCGAGGAGGGCGCGCGGATCCATGCCCGGGCGCACGGCCAGGAACTCGAGCCGTTCCGGCCTCGCCGGGCTTCGGAGCGTCTCCGTCTCGCCCTCCCGATCGAACCCGCGGTCGAGGATCTCGAGCCGCTCCGCTTCGTCCTCCACCGGCTCGCCGCCGCCCTGACCAGGCAGCTCGTGGCGCGCGGGCTGGCGGCGTCGCGGGCACGGCTGCATCTCGACCTGGATCTCGCGTTTGCCAGGGCGGGGACACCTGCCGAGCTCGATGTCGAGCAGCGTTTCCCCGAGGCGACCGCCGACGCCGAGGCGATCGAGCGCCTCCTGTTCGCGCGCTTGGAGCGGACCCCACCGCCCGCGGCGGTCGCCCGGCTCGTCCTGGAGCTGGACGGCACGGCTCCGGCGGCCGGTCAGCAGCTTCCGCTGTTCACGCCGCAGGCCGCCCGGGGCGCCCGGCTCGAGTGGCAGCTCGCCCGGCTGGCCCTGACGTTCGGGGAGGATCGCGTCCGGCGGGTGGCCATCACCGATCCCGATGCGCCGCTGCCCGAGCATCGCTGGACGTGGCGACCGGTCATCTCGGACGACCGGGGAGTACCGCGATGACCCGCCTCCTGCGCGGCCACCCACCGATCGAGGTGGACCTGGATGGGGACGGGACGATCGTCGCGATCCGCTGGAACGGCCGGCGCGAGACCGTCGAGGTCTGCAATCGCTGGCGGGTCGAGGAGGCTTGGTGGCGCGGGCCGATCGCCCGCGACTACTTCAAGGTCGTGGGCGATCGCTGGCTTGCGCTCGTCTATCACGATCGTGTCGATGGTTCATGGCACTTGGAGCGTGTCTACGACTAGGGCGGCGCAAGGCAGCATCATCCTGTGTCTCTACTTTTCGCGGCCGATGCGCCCTAGGTGCGTGTCCTGAAACGAGGTCGTGAGCTTCAGGCCGTAGCCGGCTGCGCGATCCATGCCGACGTGGGCGATAAGGACGGCACCGGCGATCCCGATCGGTGCGAGCCCCGTGGCCAGACCGATGCCGAGCACCGTGAGCCCGAGCGCCCAGTTGTGGACGACGTTGTAGGTGATCGCCCCGAGGCGCGCGTCGCGAAGGTATCCAACGGCCGAGACGTCGGGGAGAAGCAGGAGTGGCAGGACGATGAGCCACGGCCCACCGAGCCAGCCGTACAGCGCCAAGCCTGCGGCGAAAGCCGCGACGCCCTCCAGCCGGAGCCAGCCACGCACGCTCGCCGCCGGGACGCCTCCCTCGCGTGTCCCCCGATATGTCGTCATCGTCGCCATCTCGATCTCTCCGATCCGCTCTGGCCTGCACTTGGGTCGGGCGTCCGACGGCACACGATGCCGCGTCTCGCGGGCCCTCCCCGGCTCTCGCGGGGGCGCGAACCTTCGTGGCCTGGGCGCACGGGTTCGTGTCGAAGGGTCTGGGGGGAGCGTTTCGACTCGGTGGGGACCTCGAGGCCGCCTATGCGTTCGGGATCGACGCGATCCTCGACGGTGTCAGCGCGTCGGGGACCCCAGCATCAGGCTGAGCACGAAAAGGACAAGGAACACCCCGACGACGAGCGCAAGTGCTCCGATGTCCCGCGGCTGCGCGGTCTGCATGTGCGCCTCCCCCAAGGCTCTCTGCCCCTGAAATCCCGGCCAGGTTGGCTGCAGGATAGACGCATGAGCCTAGACGTGCGTTGCGCGACGTCAACGATGTGCATGCCCGCACGCACCACTTTCAGTCGTGAGGGCAGGCGGCGCCGTAAGGGGACTTCGCCGCGATCACCCCCGAGCTCTGTCCCCGCTACTCGTCCCGGGTGGTTCGCACCGAACCGAAGTGGCCGGGAGTTCCCGGTGCGACATCCGCCACCATGCGCTCGCCGTCAGCGCCGAGGCGGAGGTCGTCCGCCGTCCAGAGAGGTTCGCCGGTCTGATGGTGGCGGCGTCGAGCGGCCCCGCGGCGTTCGCGTCGCGTCGCCAGCGGCGGGCCGGCTGACGACCGACCCGACACGAGATCGCGGAATCGGGACCAGAGCGACATGCAGGGAGTCTAGCGCCCGGGCGGGACAGGACTCGGGCCGGCCGACGGTTCGAACACCGAGCCTGCCGACCCGTGCGAGCCTCTCGGCCGCGAGATATCCGACGATGGGCAGGGCGCCGGGGGATCGAGCGACCATCGAGGACGCGATCGTCAGGCTCGGCCGGACATGAAAGGACCCCGTCGCCCCCAAGCGACGGGGTCCTGTGGCCAGACGAGCTGCTCACCAGCTCATCGGCGGGTCGGCACCCCGACCATCGCAGTCGAGAGCCAACGATCGTCCCGCGCCCCCAGGCACCGAGACGTCTTGTGGTCCGTTACGTGCTTGCCGCCTGGACCGCGAGGACTGCCGGCAGGAGTCCCAGGATCAACCCCATGGCGAGGGCGACCATCGCCCCGACCCTGATGGCGGAGAAGGCGATCTGGCGCATCGGTGCGTGCATGCCGGTGAGACGCCGACCCCTGCCATCTTGTTTCGTGTTTCTGCGTCGATTTCGGATGGGAATCTGGTCCGGGGTGCGACCCGGACCGGGGTGGTCAAGATAGAACGAATGTTCTATGCTATCGAGCCCCCTGTCAGCCGGCTTCCCACCGGAGCGACCCGTGGCATCGACCCCGTACGCCGAACTCCATTGCCACACCAATTTCTCGTTCCTCGACGGCGCCTCGCCGCCCGACGACCTGGTCGAGCGGGCCGTTGAACTGGGGCTGACCGGGCTGGCCGTCACGGACCACAACGGCCTGTATGGCGCGGTCCGTTTCGTCAGTGCGGCCGAGGCCGTCGGGCTCCATCCGGTCGTCGGTCTCGAGATCGAGTTGCTCGATCCGGCCGTGCCGGATCCGGCCGGCATCGTCATCCCGCCGCGCCGACCGCGTCGCCGTCGCCCCGCCCCGGGAGACCCCGGTCACATCCACGATGGTCCCGGCGAGATCCCGCCGCCCGATCCGGCCGAGGGCCGGCCCGCCCGCCCACGACCCACCCGCGCCCGACTGCCGGGTCACCGACCGCCGGTCAAGGAGGACCTGCGCGGGATCGGGGAGCGGGTCCGAGGCCCGCATCTCGTCCTCCTGGCTCGCTCCCAGATCGGTTGGCGGAGCCTGTGTCGGCTCATCTCGCACGCCAACATGGCCGGGACCAAGGGGATGCCTCGTTTCAGCCAGGCGCTCCTCGCCGAGCACACCGAGGGGCTGGTCGCCCTGTCGGGCTGCCGTGACGGCGAACTGGTCCGCCGGTTGCGAACGGGCGACCTGGCCGGGGCCCGCGCCGTCGCCGAGCGCTACGCGACGCTGTTCGGGCGCGGCGACGGCCCGGCCACGAGCGGCTTCTTCATCGAGCTGTCGCACCATCTCCTGCCCGACGACGACTGGCTCGTCAGCGAGGCGGCCGGGCTGGCCGAGGCGGCCGGACTCCCGGTCGTCGTCACCAACGACGCCCACTACGCTCGCCCCGAGGACCGCGAGCTGGCCGATGTCCTGACCGCGATCCGGCACGGTCGGTCGCTCGAGACGCTCGGCGACCTGCGCCGACCCGATGGCGAGTCGTACCTGAAGTCGGGTGAGGAGCTGGCCTCGCTCGGATCGACGCTGGGCGAGGTGGCGACCGCGGCCTGGACGGCGGGGATCTCGACGGCGGTCGAGCTCGCGGCATCGTGCTCGATCGATCTCGGCTTCGAGCAGTACCGCTTCCCCGGTTTCCCGGTCCCGGACGGGGAGAGTCCGTTCTCGTACCTGTCGGAGCTGTGCTGGGCGGGCGCCCGGAAGCGCTACCACCCGGTGACCTCCGCGGTCGTCACGCGACTCGCCCACGAGTTGGAGGTCATCGAGCGAGCCGGCCTGGCCGAGTTCTTCCTCATCTGCTGGGACCTGATGCGCTTCGCGAAGGAGCAGGGGATCCCCGCCCAGGGTCGGGGCAGCGCGACGAGCTCGATCGTGTCGTACACGCTCGGGATCAGCCGGGTCGAACCGATCGTCCACAACCTCCTGTTCGAGCGGTTCATCAATCCGGGCCGGACGACCTATCCGGACGTCGACATCGACTTCAGCTCGGAGCGGCGCGAGGAGGTCTTCCAGTACGTCTACAAGCGCTACGGCCCCGAACACACGGGGATGGTCTGCAATCTCGTCACGTACCGGGCGCGCTCCGCGGTGCGCGAGGTGGGTTTCGCCCTCGGGTTCCCGCGGCCGCTCGTGGATCGCGTCGCCAAGGCGCTCGAGACATATGACTCGGTCATGGTCCGGCGTGACCTCGAGGCGGACGGCGGGTTCGCCGAGTTCTTCCGACGGCCGGGAGAAGGCCTGCCAGCCGAGGCAGGCGCGGCCGGGGCCGCCGAGGCGCTTGGCTTCGTCGACGGGATGGGGCAGTTGAACACGCGGATGCCCGCCGTCGGGAAGGTGCCCCCCTGGCGCCAGCCTCCGAAGCCGGAGGATCCGAATGCACCGCGACCGTTCGCCTGGCTCCGGGAGGCCGAAGCGGCCCCAGTGGCCGATCCTCGCCAAATAGCAGCCACCCTCGTATCGGGCGGGGCCGAGACGACTGGACGGCCGGATCCGGGTGGCCCGCACGCTCAGACCGGCGGAGAAGGTGGCGCCAACGACCGCTTTGGTTCGCATTCCACGAATGAGACTGCTATGTGGCAAGAACGAGGGCGAGCACAGGCCCAGTCGGTCCGCGCCCCGGTCGGTGAGTGGCGGGATTCGGGCGTGTGGGACGGCGCCCCCGATTCGCCGCCGGGGATCCGACCGGGCGGTCGACCGGATGATGAAGGAGGTCCGGGCGACACCCCGGCCAGCGTCGCCTGGCTGCGGGCGGGCCGCGGCACCGGCTACAAGGCCGACCGCGAGCGGTGGTCGGTCGAGGACGGTGCGTCTGTGACGGGTGCTCCGAGGTCCGAGGTGGAGCTCCGCGACGCCATCGGCCCGAGGATCCGCCGCGTTGATCCGGAGAGTGGCCAGCTCGAACCCCCGCCGCGCGCGACGGACCAGACCCGCGCGACGGACAAGCTCGGGCGCCCGACGCGCTGGGATCCGCCGGCACCGCGCCGCCCCGACCAGGGCGCCGCGGCCGCCCATTCCTCGGTCGCGCGAGTCGAGCCGGAGCCGCCACCGGAGGCCCGGGGCGGGTCGACGGTCGGCCTCTCGGACTGGGAGCGCTGGCTCGAGTTCTGCGCCCGGATCGACGGCTTCCCGCGCCATCTCTCGATCCATTCGGGTGGGATGCTGGTGACCGCCGCGCCGCTCATCGACATCGCGCCGATCGAACGAGCCACGATGGTCGACCGGGTCGTCGTCCAGTTCGATAAGCGTGACGTCGAGACGCTCAAGCTCATCAAGCTCGACCTGCTCGGGCTCGGGATGCTGGCCGCGATGGACGAGACGCTCCAGCTGATCGAGCATGACTGCGCGGTCTGCGTCGATCTCGACCGCCTCCCGGAGGACGTCCCGGAGGTCTTCGAGATGCTCCAGGCGGCCGACACCGTCGGGGTCTTCCAGGTCGAGAGCCGAGCCCAGATGCAGACGCTCCCCAAGTCGCGGCCACAGAGCCTCGACGATCTCGTCGTGGAGGTGGCGATCATCCGGCCGGGCCCCATCCAGGGCAATGCCGTCCACCCGTTCCTGCGGCGCAAGCAGGGTTTGGAGCCCGTGACATACCTGCACCCCTCCCTCGAGCCCGTGCTCAAGGATTCGATGGGCGTGATCCTCTACCAGGAGCAGGTGATGCGTATCGCCATCGAGGTCGGTGGCTTCACGGCGGCCGAATCGGACGGCTTCCGGCGGGCGATGGGGACGTGGCGCTCGAGCCGGGAGATGGAGAAGCTCCACCGGCAGTTCTTCGATGGCTGCATGCGTCAACCGG
>JANMBS010000437.1:0-10425 GCA_031360525.1 Thermomicrobiales bacterium | reverse complement strand
TCGCCAAATGCGCCGACCACCCGCGGTTGAGGGACTGCGTCCGCTCCGCGCGGATCTCCCGAGGCGTTCGCCGCCCGTCGGCGGACCTCGCGTTCGATGTCCCACATCTCGAGCGAGCCGGCGAAATAGGTCGACAGTTGGGTCGACGACAGGCGCGCCCGGTCGAATTTGGCCCGCGCCTCGGCGCGCTCCTGGAACCCGCCGTCGACCATCAACGCGACGGCCTCCTCCTCGGTCATCCCATCGCAATGGATCCTGGCGTCGATGATCGCGTTGGTGATCGAACGCAGATAGAACTTCCAGTGGACGAGCAGCAGCGCCGGGTCGTCCGCGCCGTACCCCACGTCCATCATCACCTGGGTCACATAGACCGCCCAGCCCTCGGCGAACAGGCCACTGGCGAAGATCGCCCGGACGAGCGACGGACAGCGATTGGCGTAGACACCCTGGAGGTAGTGGCCGGGAACGGCCTCGTGGATGGTCAACAGCCGGAGCATCCGGTCGTTGTCTTCGCGGAGGTTCGATTCGCGCTGCTCGTCGCTCCAATCGTCGGGCATCGGGGTGATCGCGAAGAACGCCTTCTGACCCTTGTCGAGTGGGCCGGGCGAACTGAGCATCGCGCCACCGAATGCGCGCAGGAAGACCGGCGTCCACTGGATCTCGAGCGGTTCGTCGGCCATGCCGATCACGTCGTTCTCCACACAGAACGCACCGATTCGGGCGTTCTCTGCGCGGCAGAAATCGAGCAGGTCGTCCGCCGCTGGGTGCTCGAGTGCGATGGCGTCGAGGACCCCTCGGACCAGAGTGCCGTCATCGTCCGAGAGCGGCTGGCCGGCGCACCACGTCGGCCACAGCTCCCGCGCCAGGCGGACCATCTCGGCGCGGACGGCGGTGTACTCGCGCTCGGCGCCGGCCATGATCCGCTCGGGCGTGAGCGTCTCGGAGCGCATCGTGTGGCGCATCTTGGTCGCGAAGGTGTCGCGCCCGAGGCGACCCTCGCCCTCGCTGGCCGGGAGGACGACGGTGCGCAGGTGCGTCTCGAAGCCGATCACGGCGGCCCGCGCGGTCTCGGCCGCGGCGGTCAAGCGCGGCTGGATCGCGGCCACCGCCGGGTCGGTCGGCGCGGCGGCCTCCCCGGCGGTCAGTGCCTCACCGATCAGCTCGCCGATCCCAGGCAGTTGCTTGAGCGCCGTCTCGGTCTGGAACCGCCCGACGGGTCGGCCGGCGTGACCGACGATCGTCGCCCGGGCGGCGTCCAGGACGGCCGGCAGACGCTCCAGGCGGCCGGCCGTGGATGCCAGGCGATCCGCCAGCGGGGCGAATTCGCGGGCGCTCAGGGTGAACAGGCCGTCGCCGATGAGGTAGATCCAATCGAGCGGGTTCCAGGCGTCCTCGCGCAGCTCGGTCTCGGCGAAGCGGGCCGCCTCCAGCTCGCCGATGAGCAGGTCGCGGTCGATGAGCTCGTCGGGGGTCAGGTCGGTCATCGTCCCGAACTCGGTGAGCCAGCGGTTCGTGAAGGCCGCCCGGTCGGCCCGGCCGGCGTCCGTCAGGTCGGGCCAGTGGTCATCGTGGTCATGCTGGCCGATCGCGGTCGCGAACGTCGGATTGAGCCGGAAGAACTCGGTCAGGAAATCGTCGAGGCGGCTGGCGAAGTCAGACATGACCGCGAGTCTACGGTGCCAGGCCGTCGCGGCGGGCTCTACCATCGCTCCATGCCGTCGCAGACCTGGGTCGAGCCGGTCGTGCTGGAGGGGTCGCGGGTCCGCCTCGAGCCGCTTCGCCGCGACCACCTGGCCGACCTCGCCCTCGTCGCCTTCGACGCCGCCCTCTGGCAATGGACGATCATGGGTCCCCAGGACGAGGCCGGGCTCGAGCGCTGGGTCGAGACCGCCGTCGCCAACGCGGAAGCGGGCACGGAACGGCCGTTCGCCACGATCGATCGCGCGTCCGGGCGAGCCATCGGCAGCAGCCGGTACATGTCGATCGTCCCAGAGCACAAGAGGCTCGAGATCGGCTGGACCTGGGTCGGCAGCGCATTCCAGCGGACCGGGGGCAACCGCGAGGCGAAGCTTCTCCAGCTGACCCACGCGTTCGAGACGCTCGGGGCCAACCGGGTGGAGTTCAAGACCCACTCGCGCAACGAGCGCTCGCGTAACGCCCTGGCCGGGATCGGCGCCACGTTCGAGGGGGTCTTCCGGAGCCACACGATCATGCCCGACGGATCGATCCGCGACTCCGCCTACTTCAGCGTGGTCGCCCCGGAATGGCCGGCCGTCAAGGCAACCCTCGTCGCGGGCCTGGCGAAGTCGCCCGAGCCGCGCCCGTGACCCGATGAGCGACCCGGCCGGCCTGCTGATCGTCGGTGGCCGGGTCTTCGTCGCCTATCGACCGACCGATCTCGCGCCGTACGGGTCGGACGTCGGCCCGCGGCCGGCCGGTGCAGCCGACGCGATCGCGGTCCGGGACGGGCGGATCGCCTGGATCGGCCGCGAGGACGAAGGCCTGCGTGAGTGGCGCGGCGCCGCCACGGAGGTGGTCGATGCGCACGGTGGCCTGATCACGGCCGGCTTCGACGACGCGCACATCCACGTCCGCGAAGGTGCCGATGAGCTCGATCGCGTCGACCTGTTTCGGCTCGGGTCGGTCGAGCAGGTCCAGGCCGCGATCGCCGGGCACGCGGCGGCCGTCCCCGACGCGCCCTGGATCCTCGGCAAGGGCTGGCTCTACGTCGACTTCCCTGGCGGGATGCCCCACCGCGACCTGCTCGATGCGGTCGTCACCGACCGCCCTGCGTTCATGGGCTGCTTCGACGGTCATACCGGCTGGGCGAACACCGCGGCGCTCCGCCTGGCCGGCATCGAGCTGGAGACACCCGACCCCGCCGACGGGGTGATCGTCCGCGACCCAACGACCGGCGAGGCCACCGGCGTGCTCAAGGAAGGCGCCCAGGCCCTCGTCGCCCAGCACATCCCGGTCGCGACGACGGCCTCGACACTCGACGCGATGCGACGCACGATCGCCGACCTGCACCGGGCCGGGATCACGGCCGTCCAGGAGGCGTGGGTCGAACCCGAGAACGTCGCCCTATGGCGCACCCTCCTCGAGGAAGGTTCGCTCCGGCTGCGGGCACGTCTCGCACTGCCGATGCGGCCATGCGGCACGCTCCAGGCTTGGGGCGCCACCTTGGACCAGTACGAGACACTCGTCGGCGACCTGCGCGGCGGCGAGTGGCTCGACGCCGGGATCCTCAAGGCGTTCGCCGACGGTGTGATCGAGGCGCGCACCGCCGCGATGCTCGATCCGTACGTCGACGACACCTCGACCGGCCGGCCGGAATGGGACGCCGAGACGCTCGACGCATTCGTGGCCGGGGCCGACCGGCGCGGCTGGCAGATGGAGATCCACGCCATCGGCGACGGCGGGGTCCGGATGGCCCTCGACGCGTACGAACGGGCGGCTGCCGCGAACCCGGCGCGAGATCCCGACCGGCGCCACCGGGTCGAACACATCGAAACCGTTGCGCGCGCCGACATCCCGCGCTTCGGTCGGCTCGGGGTCGTGGCATCGATGCAGCCGTATCACGCCGACCCGTCCCCCAATCAGCTCGACGTGTGGGCCGGCAACATCGGCCCGGAGCGTGCCGGCCAAGCCTGGTCGTGGGCATCGATCCGGCGGGAGGGCGCCGTGATCGCGCTCGGATCCGACTGGCCGGTCGTGCCGTTCGACCCGTTCCTCGCGCTCAACGCGGCCGTCAACCGCCAGACTGTCGATGGTCATCCAGCGGGCGGCTGGCTCCCGTCGGAGAGGATGTCGCTGCCCGACGCGCTGGCGGCGTACGGGAACGGTTCGGCGTTTGCGGCGTTCGCCGACGGTCGGCGAGGGACGCTGCGGGTCGGCGGGGACGCCGATCTCGTGGTCCTTGACCGCGATATCCTCGCTGGAGGACCCTCTTCGATCATCGGCACCACGGTGGCCCTCACGGTCGTCGGTGGCCAGGTCGTCCATCGCTCGGAGGCATTGTCATGAGAGGCTTCATCGTCGGAACGATCGTCACCGCGATCGCCTTCTTCGTCCTGACCAAGTTCCTGCCCCAGTTCGTCAGCTATGACGGCGACCTGCTCGGTTTGGTCGTCATCTCGGTCGTGTTCGGTCTCGTCAACGGACTGATCGGCCCGTTCGTCCGGCTCCTGGCGTTGCCCATCAGGATGATGACCCTCGGGTTGGTGGGATTCCTGATCAATGCCGGGCTCCTCTTGCTCACGGCCGCGATCACGGGCGCCATGCATTTCGACCTGAAGGTCGGTGACTTCCCGCCGGACCTGCTCAGCGTGGACACGCTGATCGGCGCCATCGTCGGCGCGATCGTCCTGAGCCTCGTCAGCACCGCCGTTCGGCTTGTCATCCGCGACTGACGGGAGCGACGGACCCGCTGATCGGGACGAAACGGGCGAGGCCGCCGAGACCGATCGTCCGGCGCTCCGCACCCCGGCCATCGCCGATGCGCTCCGGCGGGCTGGCGAGACCCACGGCACGCCCGTCTACGTGACCGACCTCGCGACGCTGGATCGCGCCGCGGCATCGATCCGCGACGCCTTCCCCGACCCGTGGCTGCGCCAGTACTCGGTCAAGGCCAACGACGTGCCGGCGGTCGTGGGCGAGATCGCGGCACGCGGGTTCGGCGCCAATGTCGTGTCGCGTGGCGAGTGGGCAGTCGCGCGCGCCGCGGGCCTGGCCGACGCTCGGATCACGCTCGAGGGGGTCGGCAAGACCGATGCGGACCTCAGGGCGGCGGTCCGTGTGGCCACCGGTCCCGCCGCGCTCCTGTGGGTCGCCCTCGAATCCGCGGACGAGGCGGAGGTCGTGACCCGGATGGCGCGGCGTGCCGGACTTGGTCGCGGCGATCGACCGGCCCTCGAGGTCCTCGTTCGGCTCAACCCGGACGTCACGCCCGAAACCATAGCCGGGCTCGCGGTCGGGGACGGCACGTCGAAGTTCGGGATGACCGAGACCGAGGCGACCGGTCTCGTGGAATGGATCACGTCGAACGCCGCCGGCGCAGTCCGGCCACGCGGGATCCACCTCCACGTCGGGTCGCAGTTGCGCGCGGTCGATGCCTGGCGGGACGCCGTCCGGCGCGGCCTGGCCGTCGTCGGGCTCCTGGGCGGTGGGCTCCCGACGTTCGACACGCTCGATGTCGGTGGCGGCTTCCCGGTCCTGCCGCTCGACGAGGCTGGTCCCGGGCCTGAGCGCTTCGCGCGCGAACTCCCGGCTCTTCTCGACGCCATCCCCGCAGACCGCCGTCCGAATCGCCTCGCGATCGAGCCCGGACGAGCTCTTGTCGCGCGCGCCGGCTGGCTGGTCGCGCGGGTCCTCCACGTCCGCGATCGGGGCGGACGCCAGGTCGTCATCGACGCCGGCATGACCGAGCTGATCCGGCCCGCGCTCTATGGCGCCCGCCACCCGATCGTGGCGCTCACCAGCGAGGGCCGGTCGATCGGCACGAACGACGCGCTCCCCTTCGAACCGACGCGCGTCGAGGGGCCGATCTGCGAATCGACCGACGCTCTGGGCACGCACGACCTCCCGCGACTCCGCCGCGGCGACCTCGTCGCCATCGCCGATGCCGGGGCCTATGGCGCGTCGATCTCCTCGACCTATAACGGCCGTCCGCGTGCGCCGCAGGTCTTCCTCGAGCCCGACGGCCGCATCCGACTCGTCCGGCGGGCGAGATCGTGACGCGTGCGTCACGATGAGCACCATGCATCGATCCCGCCAAGGCTCAAGAGTGCTCGGCCTCCTCGCCGCCATCCTCTGGCTCGTCGCCATCGCCGCCGGCCCCGTGGCCGCCGCCTCGCCACCCCCACCCGCCGCGGGTCCGCCCTTCCCCGAGCCGGTCGACGGCCGGGCTGTCTATGACTACGCCGAGGTCCTGACGCCGGCGACCGAGAACCAGGCCGAAGGGATCATCGATGCCATCGAGGCCCAGACCAAGGCCGAGATCGTCGTCTACACCCAGGCCCTCGGTCGCGACGACATCACGACCGAGGAGACCCAGGGCCACGCCGCCGCCCTGATGGACGAATGGGGTGTCGGACGGGCCGGGATCAACGACGGCCTCGTGATCCTGTTCGACCTCGACACCAGCTTGAAGCACGGGCAGGTGCAGCTCTACTCCGGCTCCGGCTTCGCCGAGAAGTACATGAGCCAGGCCGAGCTCCAGGCGGTCTTCGACGACCAGATGCTTCCGCTGCTCCGCGGCGGTGGCATGGACACGGCGGTCCTCGTGGCGCTCGCCGACGTCGTCAACAGCACCCTCCGCGAGCCCAAACCGGGCACCGACGCCACGACCGGCGTGCCGCCCGGGCCTCCGTTCCCGGACCCTGAGCCGGACCGCGCGGTCTACGACGAGGCTGGCCTGTTCAGCCCGGCCACCATCGCAGCCGCCGAATCCACGATCGACGCGATCGAGGCACGGACTGGGGCCGAAGTCGTCGTCTACAGCCAGGACAGCGGCGAATACGGCCTGACGACCGAAGGGACCGAGGCGAAGGCGCGCGCCCTGATCGACCAGTGGCACATCGGCCGCGCGGGGTTCAATGACGGGATGGTCATCTTCTTCGACATGGAACCGAACCTGGAGCATGGCCAGGTCCAGCTGTACGCGGCTCCCGGCTTCGAGGCCGCCTTCCTGTCCAATGCCGAGCGACAGGCGATCTACCAGGACGACATGCTCCCGCACCTCGTCGATGCCGACTTCGACGACGCCCTCAAGTTGGCCCTGGCGAAGGTCGATGCCGCGGCGACCCCCGAGCACGCCGCCTCGCTCCAGACAGCGCGCCAGGTCAACGCCGTGGTCGGGCTAGTCGGAGCACCGATCGTCCTGCTGGGCCTGTCGGGCTGGGCGTTCATGAACTGGCGGCGGTTCGGCAAGGACCCGGTCTACACCGATGACGCCTCGGTCCTGATGCCGGCCCCTCCGCCGGACCTGACGGCGGCGTCGGGGGCGATGATCATGGACGGTGGCACCTCGCGGCGCGCCCTGACCACTGCGATGCTCGACCTCGCGTCGCGCGGCCAGATCGCCTTCCGCGAGGACCCGGGCGGCCTTCTTTCGAGCAAGAAGGTCGGCGTCGACACGAGCCCCGACCAGGGCGGCGCAGTCGTCGAAGCCCAGCGCGCCCGGAACTCGCGCCGCCCGACCGGACCGGCCGAGGAAACGGCCCTGACGGCCCTGCGCGGCCTGGCCGTCGGCGAGGACGGCGACTTCATCACGCCGGAAGAGCTACCGAAGTTCGGCGCCGAGGTCGCGAAATTCGACAAGGCGCTCGAGGACCACGTCGTCAGCCGCGGCTGGTTCGCCGAGAAGCCGAGCAAGGTCGTCGGGCGCTGGACCGGACGCGGGGTCCTCGCCATCGTTGCAGGCGTCATCGCGCTCATCGCCGGGCTGAATATCCCGTTGTCCGGCCTGACCCTGATCGGCGTCGCGGCGATCATCGGCGGGATCGTCGTCATCGGGTTCGCCCAGGCGATGCCCGCGGTCACGATGTCGGGCGCCATGATCCGGGCGATGCTGGCTGCCTACCGGCGGACGCTCCAGAAGACGATGGCGCAGGCGCGCTCGATGGAGCAGGTCGTCGCCGAAGCCGGTCTCGACTGGCTCGACACGCCCGACCAGGCCGTCGTGTGGGGCACGGCACTCGGACTCCAGAGCGAGATCGAGGGCGTCCTGTCGCGCAGCCTGGAGGACGTCCAGGAGGGCCGGGCGACCGGTGTCGTGCCGTATTTCCCGTTCTGGTACCAGAACTCGAGCGGCTCGCCGTTGATGGGCTCGGCCGCCGAGGCCGGGAGCGGTGGGAGCCTCTTCTCGGACTCCGGGATCCCCGATTTCGGTGGGATGATGTCGGCGCTCGGGACGATCGGCAACTCCCCGTCGTCGTCGGGGGGAGGCAGCGGTGGCGGCGGGTTCAGCGGCGGTTCGTCGGGCGGCGGCGGGGGCGGCGCCGGCGGAGGCTTCTAGGGTCGATCGGTCGGGCCCTCGGCCCCGAACAGGTCGCGGATACCATCCAGGCCATCGATGACCAGCGCGGGGCGGGGCCCTGACCGCCAACGCTCGGCGGTCATCCGGAACTTCTGGGTCACCCGGGCGACACCCTGCGGCGCGAGGCTGCCGAGCCCGTTCTCCTCGTAGCCGAGCGCGCGCGTCACCCCGTTCGACGGGCCGTTGTCGAGGAACGCCGATGTCTCGGCGACCTTGGCGCCCAGCCCATCGAAGGCGAAACCGAGCACCGCGGCGCGCATCTCCTTGCCGAGGCCGCGACCCTGGTACGGAAGGCCGAGCCACGACCCGGTGTGGACCGTGCGATGGATCGCGAAATCCTCAGCGTCGACCGACTGCGCGCCGATGGGGTGGCCGTCCATCTCTACCATCAAGTTGAGGAACCACACCTCAGGCGAGAAGGCAGCGCGCGTCCGCCAGTAGTGCTGCATGAAGCTCCGGTCGAACGCGGCACCGTCGAGCGACGTCCAGGCCGTCCCGAATGGCATCTCGTCGGGCGGGTGGATGCCGGCCTTCGCGACCTGGAGGAGCTCGACCACGTCGCCGTCGGTGGGCATCCGCAGCACCAGGTGCTCCGTTCGAAGGCGGAGCCCGAAGAGCGGCCACGCGGTCTCGAGCCGGGCGTCCATGGGCGGCCGACGGTACACTCCGCGAATGGGTGCTGTCGAGACGATGGAAGACTTCTTCGAGAAGTTGAATGCCGGCGAGCGTGAGGCCGCGGTCGCGCTGATGGACGAGAAGACCGAGATGCGCGTGCACGTCGGCGACAGCGTGCAGACGCTGCGCGGGGTCGAGCGCGTCGGTGGCTGGTTCCTGCGCGGTGACACGGGGCTCAAGATGATCCCCGGCGAGATCCGCGACACTGGCAATACCTGGGAGGCCGACCTGCTCGTCGTACGGCCAGGGGCCCAGAGCCAGCACATCGACGCCACGTTCCGGGTCGAGGCGGGCCGGATCACCGCCATCAACATCGCCCCGCGCTAGCCCATCGGCGGTCCGGCGCGGTCCGCGTCTCGCGTTACGTCGCCGCGGATGCCGAGGGCGCGGCCCCGTCCACGACCGGGAGCGGGATGATGATCTGTTGTCCGATCGAGATCTTGTCCGCGTTCTTGATATCGGGGTTGGCAGCCAGGAGTTCCTCGAGCGTGAGCCCGAACCGTTGGGCCACCTTGGAGAGCGTGTCCTTCTGCTTGATCACGTAGAGCTGTGCCGTCGGTGCCGGCTGTGGCGTGATCTCGGCGCTGGCCGTGGCAGCCGGGCGGCCGGGGCTCGGCGAGCCACCGGGCGAGCTGCCGCCACCGATCCCGAGCAGCGCCGGCAGCATGAACAGGGCGAGAGCGGCGATCCCGAGCGCACCGGCCAGGACCGCGATCCGGGGCATGCCAGGCAGGCCACCACGCGATCGGATGGTCGGATAGGCCTCATACCGCCGATCGCCTTCCCATGCCGGGCCGGAGATCACGTCGCCGGACGGCCGGGTCGAGGAGACCGAGGGGCGACGCCCGGTCGCCGCCGCCTGGGGATAGGCCTGCGCCCCGATTCGGGCAGTGATCTGTGCCGTCGTCGGCCGACCCTGGGCCAGACCGGCCAGGTCATCGTCCGGTGGCGCGTCAGCGGCGGCCGCTCCACCGGCGGCACCCGCCAGCGCCGCGGCGTCCCCCGACGGGGGGCCGCCGGCGGAAGAGGGCAGCGGGGCTCCTCCCGCCAGGAGATCCGCGGCACTGCCCGCCAGGCCCGCGCCTTCCACTGATCGGCCTGCGAGAAGGTCGGATCCCGTGGGGTCTCCCACGGAATCCGCGCCGATCGCTCCCGATCCTGTGGCCGACCCGGCGCCGCCGGCACCACCGGCGCCTCCCGCCGCACCAGCCGCGCCGGCGGCCCACGGTGGCGGTGCCGCCCAGTCACGCGGGGGATTTCGCCTGACAGGCGGGTCGGCCGGATCGCGGGGCGGCGGCGGCGGGACATCGTCGTCCTCGTCGTAGTCGATGGCGGCGGCCGGGACCGCGCTCGGGGCGGTCTCGGCTCGATCTCCGCCGCCCTATTGATGGGCATGGCCGTATCCGCGATGGCGCAGAATCCGCCTGAAAAGCCGACCTTCAAAGAATATTTAGAAAAGAGCGCCCTGTCGCGTGAGGCGATGGATCGGTTCTTGCGCGGGCCGAGTTGGGGGCAGTTCGATCCCGAGTTGGGCTATATCCTCGGCAACTACCTTCCGACCGATGGCATTGCCAAGAGCGCCACCATTTCCACCGTCCAGACGAACGGCGCACGGACTTCCTTCATGTATGCTGGCCGGAAGAGTCGCATCAACACCTACGGGAACAGCTTCACCCAATGCCAACAGGTGAGCGATGGCGAGACTTGGCAGG
>JANMBS010000386.1:0-2997 GCA_031360525.1 Thermomicrobiales bacterium | reverse complement strand
GCGAACGTGATCCCGAGAACGTTCGCGGACGTCGTCCAGATCGCGATCCTCGGTGCGGCCGTGCTGGTGGTCGTGGCGATCCTGCGCAAGGAGCTACTGTACGCCTCGTTCGACCCGTCCGGGGCTGCGGCGTCCGGGCTGCCCGTCGTGACCCTCGACTACCTGCTGCTCGGTCTCGTGGGGGTGACGATCGTGGTCAGCATCCAGGCGGTCGGGATCATCATGGTCGTGGCCATGCTGGTCACGCCGGCTGCCACCGGACAACTCCTGGTCGACAAGTTCTGGGACCTCGTCAAGATCGCCATCGGCGTCTCGATCGTGTCAGCGGTCAGCGGCTTGTATCTGAGCTTCTACCTCAACGTGGCCTCGGGCGCGTCCATCGTCCTCGTCGAAACACTCCTGTTCGGACTCGCGCTCGTGTTCTCGCCCAAGTCGGGATGGCTCGGGAGCCGGCGGCGGGGGCGACGCACCGAGCCGGATCAGGGCGTGGCACACCCGACGGCGGACATCTAGACTGACTGCCCCGCCCTGGAGCCGGGACCCCGATCGACCGAAAGGAGCTCGCTCCCGCATGGCCCGCAACAAGGTCACCGTCATCGGCGCCGGCAATGTCGGCGCCACGACCGCCCAGCGGATCGTCGAGGCCGGCCTGGCCGACGTCGTCCTCGTCGACATCGTCGAAGGACTTCCGCAGGGCAAGGCCCTCGACCTGCTCGAGGCCGCTCCGGTCGTCGGCCACGACGCGCGGATCATCGGCACGAACGACTACGCCGATACCGCGGGGTCGGACATCGTGGTCGTCACCTCGGGCCTCGCCCGTCAGCCCGGGATGAGCCGCGACGACCTGCTGGCCAAGAACGCCGGGATCGTCCGGGCGGTGGTGGAGCAAGCGGCCAAGCACTCCCCGGAGGCGATCCTGATCATCGTCACCAACCCGCTGGACGCGATGTGCCATGTTGCCTTGAAGGCCTCGGGCTTCCCGCGCGAGCGCGTCCTGGGCATGGCGGGCGTCCTCGACTCGGCGCGGTTCCGGACGTTCATCGCGCAGGAGCTCGGCGTCTCGGTCGAGGACACCCACGCGTTCGTGCTCGGCGGTCACGGGGACACGATGGTGCCGCTGCCGCGCTACTCGACGGTCGCCGGCGTCCCGATCACGGAGCTGATGAGCCCCGATCGAGTCGCCGCACTGTGCGAGCGGACGGCCAACGGGGGCGCCGAAGTCGTGGCACTGCTCAAGACCGGCTCCGCCTACTACGCCCCGGCCGCATCGACCTTCGAGATGGTCGAATCGATCCTGCTCGACCGCAAGCGGGTGCTCCCCTGCGCCGTGCTGCTCACGGGCGAGTTCGGCACCGAGGGCCTGTTCGTCGGCGTCCCGGTCGTCCTTGGCTCAAGGGGGATGGAGCGCGTCTTCGAGATCGAGTTGACGGCCGAGGAGAAGATCGCCTTCGACGCATCCGCGGCGGCCGTGCGGGAGCTGGTCGAGACGCTGGGCTGATCGCCTGCGGTGCATCGGCGCATCAGTGCGCTGGAGCATCGCCAAATGGTGCGGCGATGCCGTCATCACGTTACGTCGGGTTGCCCGCGCGAAAGGGCGAGGAGTACCGTCCTCCTACTCATTGATGAGGCCCGCACGACCCAGTCCGATGTGCGGCGCTTCAACGACCAGTGAATGTCCGCGCGGAGCGCCGGAGGGGCCGCGGGGGATGCTCAGCCCCAAGCACGCCACAGTCGGCGCGCGTCCTTCTCCAACCCTGAACAGGGAGAACATGCGTCGAACATCAAGAGATTAGCGGTGCTCGTCACCGCCGGGGCGATGGCCCTTTCGCTCGCGGCCCCCGTCGGCGCTGCCTCGCCGAAGGGCGAGGCGGACAGCAAGGGACACGGGAAGGACAACCTTCCCGGCACGCTCGCCAAGAAGCAGACCGCACTCAAGCAGAAGGCCCTCGAGAAGGTCGCCAAGGGTCAGGCCAAGGCCGTCGGTAAGAACAAGGTCGTCAAGGTGGCCAATGGCCAGTTCGTCGAGCTGGCGTTCGAGGGCGAGGATCAGATCCTGACCTTCCTCGGTGAATTCGGCGCCCAACCTGCCCGCCACACCCATGGGACGCTCGGCGTCGTCAACCACGGTGGCGCGGCCGGGCCCGGCCACAACCAGATTCCGCAGCCGGACCGAAACGGCGTCGACAACACGACGATCTGGACCGGCGACTTCAGCCAGCCGTACTACCAGAACCTGCTTTTCAATAAGGCCCAGCGCCCGTCGATGGCGAACTGGTACCTGGAGCAGTCCTACGGGCGCTACAGCGTTGACGGCTACGTCAGCGACTGGCTCCGGGTCCCGTTCAACGCGGCTGCCTACGGCAGCAACTACTGCGGCGACATCGTCTGCACGCGCGACATAGGGCGCTTCCTCGTCGATCAGTCAGCCGCCTGGTGCAAGCAGCAGACGGACGTCCTCCACAAGAGCCAGGCCGAGATCGACGCGATGCTCGCTGGCTTCGACGTCTGGGATCGTTATGACTACAACGGCAACGGCAACTTCAACGAGCCGGACGGTTACATCGACCACTTCCAGTCGGTCCATGCCGGCGAGGGCGAGGAGACCGGCGGCGGCGCCCAGGGCACCGATGCAATCTGGAGCCACCGCGCGTACGCCAACGCTGGCGTGTTCGCTGATCCCGGCCCGACGGTCGGCACCGAGGTCGTCCCCTTCGGCGGTCTTCCGATCCCCTGCAGTGACAAGTGGATCGGCGACTACACGATCGAGCCCGAGAACGGTGGCGTCGGCGTGTTCTCGCACGAGTTCGGCCATGACCTCGGTCTCCCGGACGAGTACGACACCAGCGGAAATACCGGCGGCGCCGAGAACAGCACTGCCTGGTGGACCCCCTGGTCTCAGGGCTCGTACGGAACCATCAGCAACGACCTGGGCAGCTACCCGGTGGACGCGACCGCCTGGGAGCGATTCGTTCTCGGATGGTCGAACGCCGTCTTCGT
>JANMBS010000355.1:0-3761 GCA_031360525.1 Thermomicrobiales bacterium | reverse complement strand
GCGTCGCGGCCCGGATCCTCCTCGTTCGGTTGGTCGCGTCGCTGCCGCTCGTGGTCGTTCTGGCGCTCGGGTCGATCCGGATGCTGTTCGTCACCTATAGGGAACTCACGACGCCGCTCGATGTCGCAACGCCGATCGCTGTCCGTGTCATCCGTGGCGCGCCCGAGGTCGTCATCGCCCTGATCGTGGCCTGGATGCTGGCCGAGATCGTCGGGGCAGTGGCGGCCCGGCGCATCGCCCTGACCGACGCGCGTGTCGTCGTCGCCCTCGCCCATGCGGTCGGCGTCGTGCTGCGCGAACCGCCGGCGTCGCTGGCACGGTTCTGGCTTCCGTCGCTGGCCCTGCTCGCGATCCTCGTGCCATCCGCGCTAGCGGCCGACGCCGCATGGGCGGCGGTGCGGACGGTCCTGCGCGCTGAGGACGACCCGATCCAGCTGATCGTGACCGTGGTTGCGTTCGTCGGCCTGTGGATGGTCGGATTGCTGCTGATCGGCGTCGTGTGCGCGTGGCGAGCTGCCGTCTGGACGGTCGTGGAGGTCGCTCGCGAGCGGGACGTTCGGGGGGTCGGCGGACCGCCGACCGGGTCACTAGCGGCTCGACCGCTCGTCTGAGACGCTGTGGCTCGGTCGGCCTTTGGGCCGTTCCCGACGGCGAGGTGAACGCGAATGAACAAGACGTTCGAATGCATCGAGTGCGGCGCCTTAGCGCCGTATGGCCGACTGTCCTGCCCATCGTGCGGTGCGCTGCTGGCGTCCGTGACGGGAGGCCGCGGGCCTGCCGTTCGGGTCAGCCAGGTCGAGTCGGAGCCGCAGCTCGAGATGCGGTCCGAGCCGCTCGCCGCCTCGTCCATCGCAGTCGCGACTGCGGACCCGGTCAAGCCGGCCGCGGCGCGCAAGCGGACGCCGCCCCCCTTCCTCGACAGGGCCGAGCCGCTCGCGCAGGCCAGCGCGGGACCGAGAGCCGCACCGCCACCTGCCGCAGCCGCCGCGGCACCGAGAGCTGCACCGCCACCTTCCGCAGCCGCAGTGGCACCGATACAGGCACCGAGGCCTGCCGGCCCGGCCCCAGCGCCAAAGCCGATGCCCGCGGCCGCTGCCGCCGCGCCACCGACACCCGGCCCGACGCCTGCCGGCCCGGCCCCAGCGCCGAAGCCGATGCCTGCGGCCGCTGCCGCCGTGCCGAAGCCGGCACCGACTGCTGTTGCGACGGCAAAGCAGGCCGTGACGACCCCCGAGCCAAAGCCGGTGCCGGTCCCGACTCCTTTCGCTGGCCGCACCCCGAACTACGCACCGACCCCTGCGGTGGCCGCCCGAGCGCGGGCCGAGGCAGACCGAGAGCGGGCCGAGGCCGAGCGTGCGGCGATCGTCCCGTTGCTCGAGCCGTCCGCGATCGCCGTGCTGCCGGCGACCCCCTGGGCGCCGATCGTCGAACCACCCCCGGTGCTGATCGGTCGGCCGTATCAACGCCACCTCGCCTCTGAGCCTGATCCGGCCGAGGATCGCGTTCCACCGCCGAGTGCATACCGACCGCCTTCCCAGGCTATGGCCTTGGCCATGGGGAGAACGGTGCCTGGGTCGAACGGCGTCGATCCCTCATATTCGGCTGCGGGCCCCGGAGCATCTGAACTCGTGGCGCCCAAAGCCACGGAGTCGGCCTGGTGGCTCGACGCCGTGCCCGACCCGGCACGCTTCATCGAGATCGCCGGATGGTTCATCGTCATCGGCAGCACGATGGCGCTGCTCGGGTTCCTGCTGCCCTGGTCGCGCGTGGTCATCGGCGCCAGCACGGTCGGCGGCTACTTCGACGGCTGGGGGCTGGCGAGCCCGACACACCTGTTCGTGTTCATCGGCCTGCTCGCGGTCCTGGCCCTGGCCATCCGTGGCAGACCGGTCCCCGCCTGGATCTCGTCGGGGATACTGGGGCTGGTGTTCAGCGGGCTGCTCCTCGGTCTCGCCTGGCCCTATCTCGTCGGCCCACTCGGCGCAGACGTCGGCCTGACCATGACGACGCTCGGTGGAGTCGCCCTGCTGATCGGTGGCGTGGTCGCGCTGTGGGCGACACGTCACGTGCCGGTCGAACCGCTCGTCTGAAGGCACGGCGGCCGGCCGGAGGCTCAGATCGGCCCCTGCTACACTTCGCCGAGCACGGCAGACCGAGCCTGACCCGCCCCAGCCGGTCGGACTGAGGCCCACGGAGGCAACGACGCAGGCGCATGGATACGATCCTCCAATCGATCGGTGATTCGATCGGCGGTTTCTTCGGGAGCCCCCCGGTCCAGATCGCGCTGCGCCTCATCGGGATCTACCTGATCGTCATCTGGCTGGCGTCGGCCTACTGGGCGTTCCGCGACATGCAGCAACGGTCGGACAACCCGATCCTGCCCTACGTCGCGGCGGCAGGGATCATCCTGTTCACCCCGATCTTCTTCATCCTTGCGATCTGGGTCTATAAGATCGTCCGGCCGCACGAGAAGATCGGCGAGGTCTGGGAACGAAACCTGGCTGAGGAGGCCCTCCTCGCCGAGGTCGAGTCGATCCACCACTGTCCGACCTGCGAGAGGCGGATCGACGACGAGTGGATCATCTGCCCGAACTGCCGGACGCGACTCAAGCGTGTCTGTCCGAACTGTAGCCGCCTGGTCGGCATGGACTGGTCGTTGTGCGCATGGTGCGGCAAGGACTTCGAGCGTCGGGAGGTCCCGGCGGCAGCCGCTGTGGAGGCATTGCCGCGCGGTCGTGATAAGAGGGATCGGATCTCGGCGACGACGGCCTCGGACTCGACGCCGTCGTCTGTGCGCGGCGCCGGCCGGGCCCGCTCGGCGACTGCCCCGACGACCTCGGCGCCCGCGCAGGATCCGCTGCCCGAGCGTTGAGCTCGTCCGACCCGCCGCCCGATCCACCATCGAGGCGATTTGCGGGGGGCCCGCCACCGATTGCCTCCGAGGCTGAGGCAGGCGCCGAGGCCCCGCCCCCGGCCCCGCCGTCGACGTCGCGGCCCGGCGCCTCCATCTTCACCATCGAGGGCCGATCGGCTCCCGGCCTGTTCGTCGTCGGTTGGCTCGCCACGCTGGTCGGCGTCGCCTGCATCATCGTCGCGGTCCTGAGTGGTGGGGGCACGGCGTCGGTCGTTCTCCTCGTCGTCGGTCTCGTGCTGTTGTCGGTCGGGTTGATCGCCGGGGCAGGGGCGCAGGGCATCGAACGACGCGTCAGGGCGAGGTTGCCCTACCGCGGCCCGTCGCCGCTGCTCGTCTTCGCCGCCGCGATCCCGGTCTCGGTGCTGATCGGCGTCGTCATCTCGATCCCGCTCGACCTGCTTGGCGTGCCGCTCGACGGCCCGTTCGGGGCCGTCCTGTCGGTCACCATCCAGGCGTTGGTCTATGTCGCGCTGGTGCGCCTGCTCGTGGTCGACACGAGCGCCCTCGACTGGCGCGCGATGGGGGTCAGGCCGCTCAACGCGACGGCCTTCGTCGAGATGGGCCGCGGTGCGTTGTGGGCGATCCCGGTCATCGCGGTCACCGCCCTCGTGTCGGGCGTCCTGCTCCGGCTCTTCCCGGTCGTCCCGGTCAGCCCGCTGCCCCCGACCGGCGAGCCCATGGGCTTCGCTCTGTCGCTGCTGGCCGGGGTCATCGTTGCGCCGTTCGGTGAGGAGATCCTGTTCCGGGCATTCGCGACCACGGCATGGGTCCGCGGCCTCGGCTATCGGCGCGGTTTGGTGACGGCCGCTCTGGTGTTCGCCTTCGCCCACGTCCTGACGATCAGCGG
>JANMBS010000342.1:0-1750 GCA_031360525.1 Thermomicrobiales bacterium | reverse complement strand
CCGTCCAGGAGGCACCCGCTCATGCCCACCGTTTCGATGCGCCAGCTGCTGGAAGCCGGCGTCCACTTCGGTCACCAGACGCGCCGCTGGAACCCCAAGATGGCTCCCTACATCTTCGCGGAGCGCAACGGGATCCACATCATCGACCTGGCCCAGACCGTCCAGCGCCTGGACGTGGCCCTCGAGTTCGTACGCGAGACCGTCGCGCGCGGTGACCAGATCCTGTTCGTCGGCACCAAGAAGCAGGCACAGGAGCCGGTCCTTCAAGAGGCGACCCGAGCCAACCAGCCGTACGTCAACAAGCGCTGGCTCGGCGGGATGCTCACCAACTTCGTCACGATCAAGAAGCGGATCGCCCTGCTCGAGCAGCTCGAGGCGCGCCAGCAGAATGGCGACTTCGAGCGCATGACGAAGAAGGAAGCCGCCAAGCTGACCGAGGAGATGAACAAGCTCGAGGGCACGCTCGGTGGTATGCGCAAGATGAAGCGCCTGCCGGGCGCGATCTTCATCGTCGACCCACACCGTGAGCGGATCGGCGTGACCGAGGCCAACAAGCTCGAGATCCCGGTCGTCGGCACCGGCGACACGAATGTCGACCCGGACGAGCTCGACTACATCATCCCGGCCAACGACGACGCGATCCGCGCGATCCGTCTGCTGTGCACGCTCGTCGCCGATGCGGCGATCGAGGGCGCCAACGAGCGCTCCGCGCGCAGCTCGACCGAGCCCGAGCAGATCGAGGCCATGGCGATGCCCGAATCCGAGGACGAGGTCCCCGGCGCGACCGACGAGCTGGTCGCCGCTCTCGCGGGCGGGGCCGCGCTCTCGTTCGAACCCGATGCCGATGACGACGACCTCCTGCCCGGTGACCGCGTCGCGCGAGCAGAGGCGGCCGTCGCCGAGGCACCGCCGTCCGAGGCCACGCCCGAGGAGATCGCCGCTGAACTCGCTCGTGAGGCGGCCGAGAAGGTCGAGGACGACCCCTCAGCCGCACCGGTGCCCGACTGAGCCGATCGGCTGACCCGCGCCGGCACGTCCGGCGCGCCCACGACACGACGACACGTACGACACGCACGACACGCATGATCGGCGGACCCTGCAATGGGCCGCCGCGAGAACAGGAGACACGACAGGCATGGCGGACATCTCGGCAGAGCTGGTCAAGACGCTGCGCGAACAGACCGGCGCCGGTTTCATGGATTGCAAGCGCGCCCTGACCGAGGCCGACGGCGACCTCGAGAAGGCGACTCTCATCCTGCGCGAGAAGGGGCTGGCCGCCGCGGCGAAGAAGTCCGACCGGGACGCCCGCGAAGGTCTCGTCTCGAGCTACATCCACACCGGCGGCCGCGTCGGGGTCCTCATCGAAGTCAACTGCGAGACCGACTTCGTCGCGCGCACCGACGAGTTCCAGAAGCTCGTCCGCGACCTCGCCGTGCAGGTCGCCGGTCTCGACCCGAAGTACGTGGACCAGACCCACATCCCGCCCGACGTGCTCGCGGCGAAGCAGGCCGAGTTCCTTGCCGACGAGTCCGTCCAGAAGAAGCCCGAGAACATCCGCCAGCAGATCGTCGACGGGCAGATCAAGAAGTGGTACTCGCAGGTGTGCCTTTACGACCAGCCGTTCCGTGACGAGGAGCGAACGGTCCGCGAGCTGATCACGGCGAGCATCGCCACGATCGGCGAGAACATCCGCGTCCGGCGCTTCAGCCGCTACGCGCTCGGGGAGGAGCTGTGACGGAACCCGCGACGG
>JANMBS010000339.1:0-1689 GCA_031360525.1 Thermomicrobiales bacterium | reverse complement strand
TGAGGGTGGAGCGGGCGGCGACTAGGTCGGCTGGTGTGCCCTCGAAGACGATCCGGCCGCCGTCGTGGCCGGCGCCGGGCCCGAGGTCGATGATCCAGTCGGCGTGCGCCATGACCGCCTGGTGGTGCGCGATGACGATGACCGACTTGCCGGAGTCGACGAGCCGGTCGAGCAGGCCGAGCAGCTGCTCGACGTCGGCGAGGTGGAGGCCGGTGGTCGGCTCGTCGAGGACGTAGACGTCGCCCTTCTCGGCCATTCGGGTGGCCAGCTTGAGCCGCTGCCGCTCGCCACCCGACAGCGTGGTGAGCGGCTGGCCGAGCCGCAGGTACCCGAGCCCGACGTCGGTCATGCGATTCAGGATCGCGTGAGCGGCCGGCGTGCGCGCCTCGCCGGCGCCGAAGAAGCCGACCGCGTCTTCGACGGGCAGGTCGAGCACTTCGGCGATGTTGAGCCCGCCGAGCCGGTAGTCCAGCACCGCCGCCTGGAACCGCTTCCCCTCGCACTCCTCGCAGATCGAGGTGACGCCGGCCATCATCGCCAGGTCGGTGTAGATCACCCCAGCGCCGTTGCAGGTCGGGCAGGCACCCTCGGAGTTGGCGCTGAACAGGGCGGGTTTCACGCCGTTGGCCTTCGCGACCGCCTTGCGGATCGGCTCCAGCAGGCCGGTGTACGTCGCCGGGTTACTCCGCCGCGAGCCACGGATCGGGGTCTGGTCGACCGACACGACTCCGTCGCGCCCCGACACCGAGCCGTGGATCAGTGAGCTCTTTCCCGACCCGGCAACGCCGGTCACAACCATCAGCACGCCGAGCGGTATGTCGACATCGACGTCCTGCAGGTTGTGGGCGCCGGCGCCGCGCACCTCCAGCGCTCCCGCCGCTGTCCGCACCGACGCCTTCAAGCAGGCCCGGTCGTCAAGGTGCCGTCCGGTCAGCGTGCCGCTGGCCCGCAGCCCGTCGACGGTGCCCTCGAACACCACCTCGCCACCAGCGGTGCCAGCGCCGGGGCCGAGGTCGACGACGTGGTCGGCGATCGCGATCGTCTCCGGCTTGTGCTCGACGACCAGCACCGTGTTGCCCTTGTCCCGCAGCCGAAGCAGCAAGTCGTTCATCCGCTGGATGTCATGGGGGTGCAGGCCCGTGGTGGGTTCGTCGAAGACGTAGGTGACGTCTGTGAGCGAGGAGCCGAGGTGGCGGATCATCTTGACGCGCTGCGCCTCCCCGCCCGACAGCGTGCCCGACGGCCGGTCGAGCGAGAGGTAGCCGAGACCGATCTCAACGAACGAGTCCAGGGTCCGCCCCAGCGACGCCAGCAGCGGTGCCACCGACAGTTCGTCGAGGCCGCGGACCCATTCGGCGAGGTCGCTGATCTCCATCGCGCAGGATTCGGCGATGTTCTTGCCCCTGATCTTCGACGAACGTGCCCCGGCGCTGAGCCGGGTGCCGTCGCACTCGGGGCAAGTGGCACAGGTGACAGCGCGCTCCACGAAGGCGCGAATGTGCGGCTGCATCGCGTCGACGTCCTTCGACAGCATCGACTTCTGGATCTTCGGGTTCAGGCCCTCGTAGGTCAGGTTGATGCCGTCGACCTTGATCTTGGTCGGCTCCTTGTGGAGCAAGTCACGGAGTTCCTTCGGGGTGAACTCCCCGATCGGCTTGTCCATGTCGAAGCCGCTGCCCGCGAAGATAC
>JANMBS010000323.1:0-2189 GCA_031360525.1 Thermomicrobiales bacterium | reverse complement strand
ACGAAGAGCTCAGACGTCTCTCGGTCGTACGGTCCGGAGGACGACATGCCCGCCCCAACAAAACGTTTCGCAGCGGCGATCATCTGCGCGTTGCTGGTTGCGTCTTGCGCGCCAACCGCAAGCTCGACCCCTCGCCCGGTGCCGTCGCCATCGGTTCCGGCTGCTTCGGGTTCGACGTCCGCGAACCCGATCGCGTCGGCGACGACCCACCCATCGGAGCCGGCCGCCGTCGGCGCGGGACCCCTCGGCTGGGTCAAGGTCGGAGACGTCATGGCGGGGGGCGTGGACGTGCTGCTCGCGATGGATGGCGGCTATCTCGGCTGGGAAGCCACTGGAGACGAGGGCTACCCGGTTGCCCGCTATTCGTCTGATGGGCTGGCCTGGACACATGCCGATCTCGCCAAGAAGGTCACGCCATGCCCCGGTTGGACGGCCCGGCCCGATGGAGAGGTCTCGGCTGGGGCCACGAACGGGCACTCGGTCGTCCTCGTCGGTCTTGAATACGCACCGCGTCATGCGACATGCGGCACGTGGCAAGCAGCTGCCTGGGTGACCACCAACGGCACGTCGTGGCAGCGGGCGCCAGGTTTCGCCCCCTCGGGCGAGGGGAACGCGTGGTCGCAGGACGTGTGGGCCACGCCGAACGGTTGGGAAGCCGCCGTCATAAGCCCGAACGCCATCACGATCTGGCAATCTCCAGATGGGCTCACTTGGACGTCTGCCGTGGAGCTCGCCAAAGGAGACGCGGGGGTCGGGGCGCACGCTTCCGCGGCCGACGGGACCCGCCTCGTGGTCGTCAACGATCATTCCGCCGAGACCTGGCGCCTCCTGACGTCCAAGGACGGCCGGCTCTGGCGTGACGTCGACGGTCCGCCCCCGACGCACGGAGGGATCGCACGCATCCTGGCGCCGGACCGCGATTCCCGGCCCTGGATCGTCGTCACGACCGAAGATGACGCCGGGAAGTCGACGATCTGGACATCGACCGATCTCGCGCACTGGGACAGCTCGCCGTTCCCGATGCCGACGGTCGAGTCGATCGCTCACACGACCTATGGGCTGCTTGCCCTCGGCGCAGACCCGTGTCGCGACACGGGTGGTCCGTGCGAGACCGATCCGTCGCAGTATTTCCTGAGCCCAGATGGAAAGACATGGACGCCGCTCGACGCCGCTGTCGATCCCGTCACCTTCGTCGAGGGTAGCGCGGGCGTGATCGGCATCGGTCATCCGAGGTTAGGCGACGACGCCCAGACCATCTCGCGACTGGAGCCGTATTCCGCGGACGAGGCGGTCCTGTTCTCAGGCTTGCGCCCCGATGCGCGGTTCGCCTGCGCCGCGCGGCGCGTTGACCTCCCCGCGCGTGCGGTGGCTGGGATCGAATGCTCGCCCCAGATCGACGGTATCGACCGGATAGGCGCGTACCGGTTCGCATCCAGGGACGATCTGCTCGACGCGTATTTCAAGCGCTTGGCCGACAACGGGGTCAAGCCGCGATCGGGGTCCTGCCCCGAACGCGCCGGCGAGGTCTCATACCTGCCGGGCGATGACGGCGCGACCGTCGGTCCGTACCGGTACGGCTGCTACCTCAACGAGTTCGGCGTCGCGAACTACCGCTTCACGGACCCGGACTACCTGGTCTACGTGGGCATCCTCGGGACCGGCAAGGATCTCAAACGGCTCCACGGCTGGGCGTGGCGTGGCAACCAGGACGTCCCGGGCTCGCCCACCGTGTGGCGCGGGAACGCCTACGGCCCTTGACCGCGGCGGCCGTCAGCCCTTGGGCTCGACGATCACCGTGACTTCGGGGGTCATGCCGCTGGAGACCTTGATCGCGACCTTGTAGGTGCCGAGCGTCTTGAGCGGCTCCTCGAGGTCGATCTTGTGGCGGTCGATCTCGATCCCGCGGCGGGCGAGCGCGTCGGCGATGTCCTTCGACGTGATCGAACCGAACAGCTTGCCGCCCTCGCCGACCTTGACGCCCATGGTCAGGGTCGTGCTGGCGATGCGGGTCGCCGCGATCTCGGCGTCGGCACGCTCGCGGACACGCTTGTCCTCGCGGCTCGCGATGTCGTGCTGCCACGCCCGGTATGCACCGCCGGCGGCCGGCACGGCCAGCGACTGCGGGATGAGGAAGTTCGTCGCAAAGCCGTCGGCGACCTGCTTCATCTCACCGCTCTTGCCGAGCTTCG
>JANMBS010000322.1:0-12056 GCA_031360525.1 Thermomicrobiales bacterium | reverse complement strand
CAGCATCCATCGGACGCGCGTCCGCGAACCCACATCTGGCGACGTGGTGACGTGGCTCAACACGGAGGTCTGCAAAACCTCTATTCACCGGTTCGAATCCGGTCGTCGCCTCCAACTTTTTCAGCAACAGACCGGCCCTCGGGCCGGTTCCTCTGATGACGATGCCGATGTCTGACCGTCCGACCCGCGTCCTCTTCGTGTGTACCGGGAACAGCGCCCGCAGCCAGATCGCCGAGGCGCTCCTCGATCGGATCGGCGGCGACGCCTTCGTGGGCTTCTCCGCCGGCACCGAGCCGAAGGGGGTCAACCCGTACACCGTCCGCGTCCTCGACGAACACGGGATCGATTGGTCGAGCGCGCGGAGCAAGTCAGTGCGGGAGTTCCTCGGGCGGCCCTTCGACTACGTCGTCACCGTGTGCGATAGCGCACGCCAGACCTGCCCGGTCTTCCCCGGAACGCATTTCCGTCTCCACTGGGACCTCGAGGACCCGGCCGAGGTAGACGGGCCCGCGGAGCGCACGTTGGCTGCCTTCCGGGAGACGTATCGAGAGCTCGAGGAGCAGATCCGTCGCTTCGTCGAAATGGCCGTTCGCAGTGCCGGTCGCTCGGAGCGCGCGGGGACCTAGCAACAGGTCGCGGCGGAGGCCCCCACGGATGCCTCGACCGGGGCCGTCGCCACAGCCACAGCGTCGGGTTTGCGCGCCCGGATGATGGCCGACGACATCCCGGCGGTCTCCTGGTGGGTCGGAGTGATGGAGATGTCTTCCAACCCGACGTCGCGCAGGCCCGCTTCGTACTCGCTGAACGACAGCGCGCCGGCGATGCAGCCGACGTACGAGCCTTGCTCCATGCGCTCCGCGGTCGAGAGGGCGTCGTCGGCGACGATGTCAGAGACGCCGAGCCGTCCGCCGGGCCGGAGCACGCGCGCGATCTCGCGGAAGACCGCCGGCTTGTCCGCGGCCAGGTTGATCACACAGTTGCTGATGACGACGTCGATCGAGTTCGCCGGCAGCGGGATCGCCTCGATCTGGCCCTTCAGGAATTCCACGTTGGCCGCACCGGCCTCGGCGGTGCTGCGCTGGGCCAGTGCGAGCATCTCGTCGGTCATGTCGAGGCCGAAGGCGCGGCCGGTGGGTCCCACTCGCGCCGCCGACAGCAGGACGTCGATGCCGCCGCCCGAGCCGAGATCGAGCACGCGTTCGCCTTCGTGCAGGTCCGCAACGGCCAGGGGATTGCCGCATCCGAGGCTGGCCAGAGCCGCCGCGGCGGGCAAGCTCGCGAGTTCCTCGGGAGAGTAGTTGGGCGTCCCGCAGCAGTCGGCGTTGCCGGAGCAGGATGGGTCGCTGACGATGGTGAGGGCGACTCCCGCGTAGTGGTCGCGGACGACGTCGTGGATCGGGGCGGTCATGGCGGGATCTCCTGGGCGGGCTGGGTGTACGTCATATTGATACTTGTCTAAGTAGACAGTTGTCAATACAATGGCCGGCATGAAGCGCAACGCCGATCCCGAGATCCTGCTCCTCCAGGCCGCGGCTGACCCGATCCGACTCGCCATCCTCCGTCAGCTGGCCCTGGCCGGCCCGGTCTGTGCCTGTGACATCGCCGGCGGCTACGACGTGACCCAGCCGACGGTCTCGCACCACCTCCGGGTCCTACGCGAAGCTGGCTGGATCGCGGGAGAACGGCGAGGTACCTGGATCTGGTACTCGATGCGGCCCGAGGCGATGGCCCGCTTCGAGGCGATCGGCCGCGCCTTCGCGCCGCTGACGACGTCGGGACCCCCGCGCCGACTCCGGGTGGTCCAGCCGATGAGCTGATGTCCGGCCGCGAGATCAGGTGCCGGCCACTCCGCCTCGGCTACCCTTGCCTCGCGCCGGAGTGGCGGAACGGCAGACGCAGCGGACTTAAACTCCGCGGCCCGCAAGGGCGTCCGAGTTCGAATCTCGGCTCCGGCACCAGTCCGTACCCCCGTTTGTGCCCTTGGGTCAGTCGGGCACGCCCTTCTGTCGCTTGGTCGTTGCCTCCCCGGAACGGCCGCGCTGCCGCGATTTCTCGGCCAAGGCGAGGTACTCGAGCCGCAGGCGCTCCATCTCGTCGAGGAGCATCGTCCTTTCGAGCGAGCCCTTGGGTGCCTCCGTGAGCTGCTGACGGGCCGCACGCCATTCCCGGTAGATCTCGGCCTGCGTGCGCTCGTTGGCCATCGCTCGGTGTCGCGGGGCCATTCGCTCGGTCAGTTCGAGCCCGGCGCGGTCGATGGCGGCCCCTCTCGCTGGTTCGCCTTGGTCTGGGGCGTATCGACGTCGTTGCTGTGCGCGCTCTTCCAGATCTCCGAGGCGATGTCCTCGGTATCCCGCGCCGCTTGATGGAATGACGGGGTCGATGGAGTGGCGTGCCGCCGCCGGCCTTCCGCCTCCTGCAGCATGCCGATCTGTTCGACCATGTGATCGGATGAGATCTGCTGGAACTCGGCGCGGCAGCGCTCGACCTCTCGGTCGAGCGCTTCGCGCTCACCGTCGACCGCGAGCGCCTGGCGTCGCTCGGCGTCGCGCCATGCTTCCAGCGCGGACTCTATCGCTGCTCGGTTCGCCATGTGTCGCCTCTCTTCTCAGGGTTCCGGCGAGGATGTGAGGCGAAAGCCAAACTGGGCGACCACTGCGGAGGGTCGTCTACCGTACGCGGCGATGGCCTGTTCCGTTGAGGATGAAAACCCGTCCGGTCCGCGCCTCGAGCGCGACGGTGCGCTGCTCGTGCCCAAGCTAGGGGGTCGAGCCATCACCGGAAGGCGAGGCTCCCAGCCGGCCGTGTCTGGGGAACGTGCGTGCCTGGAGGCCTCCTGGGGAGGCGACGGAACGCCGGCGGGTTACGTCCCGAGCGCCTGAGTCAACGGATGTGGATCCGGCGACGAGCTTCCGCGACCAGCGTTTCCGCGAGGTGGAGCTGGTCATGCCGGACGAAAAGGTTGATGGTCTTGCCCGCCCGCTCGATGATCACCCGCTTCAGCTGCGGGCCGATCCGGACCGCGAGATCACGATCGAGGGCGAAGCATCGAACGCCGCTGCGCGGCCGGAAGCCCGATCCATCGCGGATGACGATGAGTCGCTGGTCTGCGGCCGCCAAGGGCGTCCGAGTGCAGAATCTCGGCTCCGGGACCAGACCAGCCGACAGCCCTAGCGGCGCAACCGGAACAATCCGCCCGACTTCTTCTACTGGGTCTCGCCCGGCATCTGGTACCCGCCCGTGCCGAACGCGATACCGCTGAGCTTGATCAGGCGCTCGGTCGGGGCCGAGCGAGGCGCCCCCGTCACGATCGGCACGCCCTCGTTGACCGCCTTGAGGTAGAGGAACGGGTCGTACGGCAGTTCGATGGCGATCGTGGCGCCCAGGAAGGTCTCGACCTCGCGGAGCTTGAGGATCTCCCGCGCGAAGAGGTTGTTGAGGACGAAGCTCGACTTGGGCCCGATCGTCCCGGCCTCACTCAGGTAATCGAGCAGTGCATGCATCGACTTGAGCGCACCGATCTCCGGGGTGACGGTCAGCAGGACGGCCTCGGCAGCCTCGAAGATGGTCAGCACCCGCTCATCGAGCGTCGACCCCGCGTCGATCACGACCATGTCGTAGGCGTCGAGCAGGGTCGACAGGACCTGCGTGACGTGGGCCTTGGTGATGATCGCCGTGGACTCAGGTGCCGCCGGCGCGGCGAGCACGTGAAGGCCGCTGTCGTGGCGCAGCGCATACGTCCGCAGGAGCTCCGGTTCGACCAGCGGCGTCTCATCGCGGATCACGTCGGCGATCGTCTGCTTCGGGTCGAGGTTGAGAAGCGTCGCCACGCCGCCGAACTGGAGGGCGAAGTCCACCAGGACGACGCGGTCCGACCGGTTGGCCACGGCCGCGATCGCGATGTTCGTCGCGACCGTCGTCGTCCCGACGCCGCCCTTCGGGCTGTAGACGGCCACCATCCGGCGCCCCCGGGCGAGGGTCAGCCCATCGGCCGAGACGTTCGGCGCAACGTCCCTCGAGCGCTGGAAGCGAAGGAGCAGTGCCTCGACCCGCGCCTCCATCTCACGAGCATCGAACGGGCGGGCCATCACGTCGTCAGCTCCGGCCTCGAGGAAGGCGATGCGCTCTTCGACGTCCTGGCTCCCGCTGACGCACATGACCGGCACCGCGCTCATCGACGGCGCGGCCCGGATCTGGCGGCAGACCTCGACGGCGGGTGTCGGCCCGCTCGAGGTGTCGATGATCACCACCTGGTGCTCGGCGACCCTGGCGTAGGCTTCTTCGGGGTCCGCGAATCGGGTCACCGTGTAGCCGGCCCCCGAGAGGATCGTCTTGATCGCGTCGCCCGACTTGGCGTCCGACGCGATGAGCAGGATGGCACTGGCGGGCAAAGAGTCTCCCCGAAGTCGATCGGTCCTGGGCACGCGGTCAGGGCCAAGAGGATACAACGGGGACCGGGGCACGGACCCGGGCGAACATCGCGGAGTCGTGCCGGGCGACATGCGGCCTGTGGGGGGCGTCGCGGCCTTCGTGCTAGACTCCGCGTCTGCCTTTCCGCTCCGTGCCGGATCAGTCCGTCAGCGGGGCATCCCCATTGGAAGGAGTTGTGCGCCTTGCGCCGCTACGAACTCATGCTCGTCATCCGCCCGGACGTGGCGGACGACAAGAGCCAGGCCCTCGTCGACCGGACCACCCGCGGCATCGCGGCGTCCGGCGGCCAGATCGTGAAGGTCGCCCCGTGGGGGCGCCGCCGCCTGGCCTACCCGATCGATCGACATCGCGAGGGCTCGTATCACATCATCCTGTTCGAGGCGCCATCCGAGGCGATCGTCGAGCTCGAGCACACCCTGCTCATCACCGAAGAGGTGCTGCGCCACCTCGTCACCCGCGTCGACCGACCGGTCAAGGCATCGGCCGACGACGGCTCGGAACTCGACGACATCGACATCGAGGACCTGCCGTCGGGCCTCGACGAGGAGGACGAGGACGTCCCCGACCAATTCATCGACGAGTCCGAGAGCGAGGCGGCCCCGGCCGCCATCGACTGAGGAGGGCCAAGACTGATGGCGTTCTCCAAGATCATGTTCATCGGCAATCTCGGGCGCGATCCGGAGATGCGGTACACACCCAATGGCAAGCCGGTCACGCAGTTCAGCGTCGCCGTGAGTCACAGCAAGCCGGACGGCCAAGGTGGCTGGATCGATGAGGGCACGGACTGGTTCCGCGTCAGCGTCTTCGGCGATCGGGCCGAACGCGCCGCCGACCAATTGCGCAAGGGCAACAAGGTCTTCGTCGAGGGTCGCTTCAAGTCACGCGAGTTCGAAGGCAAGGACGGCGAGAAGCGCACGTCATTGGACGTGATCTCAGACAACGTCATCAGCCTCCAGGCACGTGGCCAGAACGACGACGGCGGGACCTTCACGGGCGCACCAGTGGCGGCCGGTGCTGCCTCCGGCGGCGGCTTCTCCGGCGGCGGTGGTGGAGGCGGTGGCGGCGGTTCGCGCCCGCCCGCCGACGACACCGACCTCGACGACCTTCCTTTCTGATCAGGAGAACCCGAACCCATGCCTCCCCCCGTCCGTTCCAAGAAGCGCGACGACTTCTACCGCGATCGACGGCGTCGCAAGGTCTGCGCGTTCTGCGCCGACAAGACGGTCCAGATCGACTACAAGGAAGTCAACCGCCTCCGCCGCTACCTGTCCGAGCGAGCGAAGATCGAGCCGCGACGCAAGACCGGCACGTGCGCCGGCCATCAGCGCGAGTTGGCGGTCGCCCTCAAGCGCGCCCGTCACGTCGCACTGCTTCCGTACGCGCCGCAGCACCTCCGACCCTGAGTCCCGGCGGCATCCGCCGGCCACGCCTGACCTCCGCACCACAGCCGGGCTGACGTGCTCGTCGGGCTACTGATGCTCGCCGCGGGGGCCGCAGCGGGAGCGTTCGGCTCCCTGCTCGGACTGGGTGGCGGGGTCCTCATCGTCCCGCTCCTGACCCTCGGCTTCGGTCTGCCGCTGCGCGAGGCCGTCGGTGTGTCGCTGATCTGCGTGATCATGACCAGCAGCGCGGCGGCCGGGGTTTATCTCGAGCGCCACGTCGCGAACCTCCGTCTCGGCATGACCCTGGAGCTGTTCACGGCGTTCGGGGCGCTCGTCGGCGGCTCGATCGCGTTCCTGCTCAGCGACCAGCTGCTCTCGTTCCTGTTCGCCGCGCTCCTCCTGTACGTGGCTGCGACGATGGCCCGCGGCCGCGGCGCGGAGCTCGACATCGAGTCGGACCCCGACCCCCATGCGGTCATGGTGCCGGAGCCGGCCGCTCGCCAGACGGCGCTCGACCGCTTGTCCGGAGACGCCTACCGTATCCACAGCCTGGGTCTTGGTGTCATCGGGGCGACCGGGGCGGGCATCGGATCCGCGCTCCTCGGCATCGGCGGCGGGGTGATCAAGGTGCCGCTGATGCACCTGGCGATGGGCGTCCCGTTGCGGGTCGCCACTGCCACCAGCAACATGATGATCGGGATCACGGCCGCCGTCAGCGCTCTCATCTACATCATCCACGGCGGCATCGACCCGTACGTGGCCGGCCCGACCGCGATCGGCGTCTTCCTCGGCGCCACGGCGGGCTCCCGGCTGGGCGATCGTGTGGATCTGCGCTACCTGCGCCTGCTGTTCGTGGTCGTGCTGGTGGTCACCGCGCTGCAAATGCTGTTGCGGGTCGTCGCGTGACCGGCGCCAGGCCCTCCACGGCTCCAGGAACGTCCTCCGGTGGCAGGTCCGCGACCGACGAACGGCTGATCGGCCGGTTGCTCATCGCGGTGACCTACGTCGCGGTCGGCCTGCTGAGTGTCGGCGTCGTGCTGATGATCGTGGACGGGATCTCGCCCCTGGGCGGTGGCCCGCGTCTCGACATCGCGACAGTGGGCGCGCACTTGCTCGCCCGGGAGCCCGCCGCCTTCCTGTGGCTCGGGCTCATGGCCGTCATCGCGGCGCCGATCGGCCGGGTGATCGTGGCAGCCGTCGCCTTCGCCCGCGACGCGGACTGGCTGATGGTCGGGATCGCGCTGGGGATCCTGGCGGTCATCGCCATCGGCGTCGGAAGCACCGTCACTGTTACCGTTTAGAGCATGGATATCCTCGTTCTGGTCGTCGCCCTTCTGATCATCCTCCTCGGGGCCGAGCTGTTCACGAACGGCATCGAGTGGTTCGGGCGGAAGCTCGAGCTGGCCGAGGGTGCGGTCGGTTCGGTCCTCGCGGCGGTCGGCACGGCGCTGCCCGAGACGTTGATCCCGATCATCGCGATCCTGTTCGCGACCGGCGCCTCGTCGCACGCGGTCGGGGTGGGGGCGATCCTGGGGGCACCGTTCATGCTGGCGACACTGGCCATGTTCGTGACCGGGATCGCGGTCCTGTGGTCGGCCCGGCACCGCCCGACCGGTGACGTCATGCGCGTCGACACGGGTGTCCTGGCCCACGACATGCGCTACTTTGCGATCGCGTACGCCCTCGCCATCGGGGCCGCCTTCCTGCCGCTCGAACCGGTCTGGCTCAAGTGGATCGTGGCGGTCGGCCTCATCGCCATCTATGCCTGGTACGTCAAGGGCCACTTCGAGGCCGACCCTGACGTCGACGCCTCCGACCTGGCCCCGCTGCGCTTCCACCGGCTCGACGCCGCGGCCCACCGCAGCGATCCGGCCGTGCCCCGCCTGCGGGTGGTGAACCTGCAGGTCATCGCGGCGCTCGGACTGATCATCGTCGGCGCCATCTTCTTCGTCGATGCGGTCGGCCACCTCGCGTCGACGCTGGGGGTCGCCCCGGCGCTGCTCGCCCTGGTCATCGCCCCGATCGCGACCGAGCTGCCCGAGAAGTTCAATTCGATCATCTGGGTCCGCCAGGGCAAGGACACCCTGGCGATGGGCAACATCACCGGGGCGATGGTCTTCCAGTCGACGATCCCGACCGTCGTCGCCCTGGTCTTCGCGTCGAGCACCTGGGTCGTCACCGAGGACACCTGGGTCGCGTTCGCGTCGGCCGGCATCGCCTTCCTGTCGTCGGCCGTCATCTTCATCCCAATGGCCCGCTCCGGCGTGCTGCGCGGCAGGAACCTGCTCGTCGGTGGCGTGTTCTACCTGCTCTACCTGGGACTCGTCGTCGGGACCATCAGCGGCGCGTTCGGACCGGCCGAAACCCACTGATATACTCGCCCGACCGTAGCGCAGGAGCCCGCGCATGCTGACCGAGAAGTCCGACACCGAGTCGACGACGCATCACGCCCCGACGCCCGGATCCCTCGACGACCTGATCTGCTATTTCGAGGGCGACTGGGTCGCGATGCGCGACGCCAAGGTCAGCATCATGACCCACGCGTTCATGTACGGGACGGCGACCTTCGAGGGTATCCGCGCCTACTGGAACCCCGAGCAGAAGCGGCTGTACGGCCTCAAGGTCCGGGAGCACGTCGAGCGCATCCGCCAGTCCTGCCGGATCATGCTCATGAGCGACGTGCCGTCGGTCGACGAGCTCACCCGCCTGATCATCGAGACGGTCCGGCGGAACGGGTTCACCCAGGACGCGTACATCCGCCCGTCGTTCTACAAGTCGACCAGGGCGATCGGCGTCCGGCTGCACGACCTCGAGAATGAGCTCTACATCGTGACCGTGCCGTTCGGCGACTACATCGACACCGACGCCGGCGTGCGGGTGATGACCTCGTCCTGGCGCCGCAACGCCGACGAGGCGCTGCCGGCCCGCGGCAAGATCGTCGGTGGCTACGTGAACATGGCCTTCCAGAAGTCGGAGGCCGAGATGAACGGCTTCGACGAGGCGATCGTGTTGACCGCAAGCGGTCACGTCAACGAGGCCTCGGCGGCCAACGTCTTCGTGGTCCGTGACGGCGTCGCGCTCACCCCGCCGGTCTACGATGACCTGCTGGAGGGCGTCACCCGCAAGGCGCTGCTCGAACTCCTCCAGAACGAGGGCATCCCGATCGAGGTCCGCTCGATCGACCGGTCGGAGCTGTACGTCGCCGACGAGATGTTCCTGTGCGGGACAGGCGTTCAGATCTCCCCGGTCGTGGAGGTCGATCACCGGCCGGTCGGATCGGGCGAGGTCGGGCCCATCGCGCGGCTGGTCCGCGACCGCTACTTCGACGCCGTCCGCGGCCGTCTCCCCGAGTACAGCCACTGGCTCACCCCGATCGAATAGGGAGCGGGACAGGAGAGCTGCGGGCCCGCGACTCAGGACAGCGGCGGGGCCACGAGTTCCGGGGTCGCCTTGCCGACGGTGACGATGATGTCCGTCCGGATGGCCGGGTCCGTCACGGTCGTGGCGGTCACCCCGAACGTCTTCTCGAGGTAGTCGATGGTCGCGGGCAACTTCGCCTCGGCGCCGTTGTAGACGACGATGGTCGTGTTCGCCGGGACCGGACCCGGCGGCTTCTGGCGCGGAGCCGACGCGGCCAGACCCTGGTAGTCGAGGTAGCCGGCCAGGCGCGTCCCGTGACCGGTGTCCCCGGTGCCGTTGAGGACCCACACGCCGCCGCCTTCTTCAGCGAGCGCCTGCCGCTGGGCCTCGTCGGCCGGGTCGGCGCTGAAGGCGTCCTGCACGGCCGCCCGGATCCGCGAGATGTTGGGGAGCACGACGCAGCCGCGCGGGTCGTTGCACGTGTCCTGTGAATAGAGCGGCGGCGCGAACACGTACGAGCGAATGCTCTTGGTGTCGATCGCCGAGGCGAGGCCGAGGAGCGGCGCGAGCTGGTTGGCGGGAATATCCGTGGAGACCGCCTTCTCGAGCGCCTTGATCAGGTCGGGCAGCCGAGGGATCAGCGCCTGTGGGTCCGCCTGCTCCCGGAGTGACAGCAGCACCCGCTGCTGGCGGACGCCACGGTCGAAGTCGTTCGATCCGTGGCGCGAGCGCGCGTAGCGGAGGGCCTCGGCGCCGGTCATATGCTGGATCCCGCTCGGGATGTAGACCCGCCGCAACTTGCCGTCGACGGAGGGGAAGCGGTCGTCGGAGACGGGCACCTGGACGTTGATCGTCACCCCGCCCATCTCGTCGACGACAGACCGGAAGCCGTCGAAGTTGACCTCCACGAAGTACTTGATGTCCAGCTTGTAGAGGTTGCCGAGAATGGCCTTGAGGCCGTTATAGCCGCGGGTCTTCTTGGTGCCCGGGAAGAGGTCGGAGCGAAGGTGGATGTTCGTCCACCAGGCGTTGATCTTGTTGCGATAGGCCGAGCCGAAGACGTTCCGGGCGGGACCCTGCGGGATCGGCACGTCGACCGTATCGCGCGGCAGGCTGAACATCGCGACCTGCTTGGTCAACGGGTCGATCGACACCACGATCAGCGTGTCAGTGTTGAAGGTGCCCTCGTTCGGGCGCTGGTCGGCGCCGATGAGCAGGATGTTGAGCCGTTCCTTGCCGTCCCATGGCGGAACGGACACTTCGGGGAGGGCGCTCCCGGTCGGGGTGCCCTCGGGCTGGGGCGAGTCCGCCGGCAGGGCGGATCCGGGCTGGCTGGGCGCACCCGAGGCTCCGGGTGACGGCGAGGCATCGAGATCGCACGTCTTGTTGTCGTCCCCGATGAAGATGCAGCCGCTGTCGAGCACGCCCTTGGCGAGCAGGTCATAGCGCGCGACGACGGCATGGCTGCCGGTCATGACCAGGACGACCGCGAGGAGGCCCGCGACGGACGCCACGTTGAGCGGGATCCGCGCCCGCCCCCACCGCCCCGCGCCTGAGGCGGTCGAGCCGTTGAGGTACCGGGCGACGCGGTAGGCATCGACGATCGCGACCAGCCGGTAGACCAGGACCGCGAGGTTGAGCACGAAGACCGCGTCGAGGACGCCGGGATCGACCAGGAACCCGAGCAACGCGATGCGGTCGACCCGCAGGACCATCCCGGCACTGAGCGCAAGGAGCAGGATCGGGCCGGCCGCGAAAGCCAGGGCGCGCATCGGCGCTCCGGCATACAACTGGCCGAGTCCGGGGAAGATCAGGGACAGGAATGCGGCCGCGAACGGCGACCTCGTGCGCGGTCGCGCGCCCTCAGGTTCGTGCATCGCGGGTAGGATACAAGCAGCCGCCGAAACGGGCACCGCGCCGCCCGGCCGTCATTGCGCGGTCCCCACACCCCACATCCGACCCCACACATCCGACCCCGAGGCCGAATGTTCCGACCCGTCGAATCGAAGCCCGATTTCGTCGCCCAGGAATACGAGATCCTGGAACGGTGGCGCGACCGACGGACCTTCGCCAGGCTGCGCGCCCAGAACACAGGCGGCCCGCGCTGGAGCTTCCTCGACGGTCCGATCACCGCCAACAACCCGATGGGCGTCCATCACGCCTGGGGCCGGATGTACAAGGACCTCTACCAGCGCTTTCACGCCATGCTCGGCGAGGACCAGCGCTACCAGAACGGCTTCGATTGCCAGGGCCTGTGGGTCGAGGTCAACGTCGAGCGCGATCTCGGGTTCACCTCGAAGCGCGACATCGAGGCGTTTGGCATCGCCGAATTCGTAACACTCTGCAAGCAGCGCGTCCTGACCTTCGCGGCGCGCCAATCCGAGCAGTCGATCCGGCTCGGGATGTGGATGGATTGGAACGATCCGCATGAGTTGCGCCGGCTGGGCGAGCTGCTCGGTGCCGATCCCTCGGCGATCACGACAATCGAGGGCACGGACGGCCCGGTGACCGACACGGTCGAGATGCTCGTCGGCCGGCTCGGCATGCCCGAGGTCGGCGGCTCCTACTTCACCTTCAGCAACGAGAACAACGACCTCATCTGGGGATTCCTCGCCGAGTGCCATCGCCGCGGCTGGATCTACAAGGGCCACGACACGATGCCATGGTGCGCCCGCTGCGGGACGGGCCTCTCCCAGATGGAGATGAACGAGGGCTACCAGGACCGCGATGACCCCGGCCTGACCGTCAAGCTCCCGCTCGTCGACCGGCCGGGCGAATCGCTCCTCGTCTGGACGACGACGCCGTGGACGCTGACGTCGAATGTCGCCGCGGCGGTCGGCCCGAAGCTCGAGTACGTCATGGTCGTCCAGGGCGAGGAGCGCTACT
>JANMBS010000304.1:0-1695 GCA_031360525.1 Thermomicrobiales bacterium | reverse complement strand
GCGCCATCGATGGACGGTTCGACCAGGAATTCGGCGATGTTGGCCGAGGTGACGCTGCCTCCATAGAGAACCGGGATCTCATCGAACGCCAGGCCCGGGGCATGCCGCGCCAGGGCCCCGCGGATGGCGTCGGCCATCGCGGCCGCGTCGCGACCGCTCGCGTTGCGACCCGTTCCGATCGCCCAGACCGGCTCGTAGGCGATGACCAGGCCGGCTCCGGCGAGCCGCTCGGCATCGTGAGCTTCGAGGGCGCCCGCGTGTTGGCGACGGACGACCTCGTCCTGTTCGCCGGCCTCTCGCTCGGCGAGCTGCTCGCCGACGCACAGGATCGGGCGCAGACCCGCATCGATCGCCCGGCCGAGCTTGCGCCCGATGAGCGCATCGGTCTCGCCCGCGTCCCGCCGACGTTCGGAGTGACCGACGATGACCCACGTCGCGAGCCCGACCAGCATGGGTGCCGAGACCTCGCCGGTATAGGCGCCCTGGAGCTCGTGGTGGACGTCCTGGGCACCGATCGCGACGTCCGGGTCGCTCTCGTGCAACGCCTCTCGGACGGCCGCGAGGCAGACATACGGCGGGCAGATCACCCGAATCACACCCGGCACGCGGGTCCGGGCCGCGATCGTCCGGGCGAGGTCGCCGGCATCGGCCGGCGTGGTGTGCATCTTCCAGTTGCCGGCCACGATGACGTCGCGCATCAGCGAATCATGCCAGAGCGGGTCGGGCCGGAGCGACGGGCTGGGCGTCGAGGGTGGCCAGCCGTTCGAGTCGCTCCAACGCACGCTGCACGGCCGAGCGATGGATCTCGAGGCGTTCGGCCAGCTCGGCCAAGCTCGCTTCGGGCGTCTCGCGACGCGCGTCGGCGACGAGTCGGACGACATAGGGCTGCTGCTGGAGACGCCCGTCCTCGTCCAGTGTCGCGATCGCATCGAGCTGGCGCCCGGCCGCGCTGACCGCGCGCTGGAGGTTCGCCGACTCCGCATTGAGGACACGGTTGAGCTCACCGCGCAGCGCCCGCGAGACCTGGCGGGCCTCGACCTCGAGGAGCGCCCCCGACGCCCCGATCCGGCGCAGGAAGGTACCCACGGCCTCGCCGTTCTTCGAGGTCACGACGCCCCGCCCGCGACGCAAGCGCCACGAGACAGGCAATCCGAACTCGGTCAGTCGAGTGGCCAGTTCGGACGCCGCCGACGGCCCGACGACGAACTCGAGGTGGGTCCGGCCGCCCGCCAGGCTGAGCGAGCCACGGGCCAGGAAGCGGCCGCGCAGCCAGGCCGCGTGGCAATGTTCGGCGGCGGACGCCCAGGCGAACGGGGCTCCGGCACTCCCCTTCCCCGACCGTTCGAGGCGGTGCGCGAGCCGCGCCACGGATGCCTCGCGCCCGGTCGGCGCAGGTCCGAGGCCGTCGACCTCGGCCACGCGATCGCAGGCGCGGGATGGGTCGATGGCGGCCAGCTCATCGCGCAGGGCAGTGACGAGGTCACGCTCGGACCGGGTCACGCGATGCGCTCCGCGAACGGGCGGATCCTGGGCGCCGCCACCGGCACCTCAGGCGCTCCGGCTCGTCGTCCGGCCGGCGGTCCGGCGCCGGATCCCAATGTCGGCCTCGAATGCCCGGATGATCGCCGCGGCCAGGTTGGCCGGCTCGTGGTGATGGGCGTTCTCCGGATCCACCACGTCCTCGATGATCAGCCT
>JANMBS010000269.1:0-2388 GCA_031360525.1 Thermomicrobiales bacterium | reverse complement strand
CTTCGCTGATGTCCATGGCGGTGACTGCGGTCCCGCCATCCGCAGCGGCCAGGCCGTCGCTCATCATCACCATGCAGAACGGGCATGAGGTGGCGACGGTCTCCGCGCCGGTCTCGAGCACCTGGCGGGTCCGCTCCGCGTTGATCCGGGTGCCGCGGGTCTCCTCCATCCACATGCGACCGCCGCCCGCGCCGCAGCAGAAGGTCTGCTTGCCTGACTTCTCCATCTCGGTGATGGTCACGCCGGCCGCGCCCAGCACGTCCCGCGGCGCGGCGATGACGCCGTTGTAGCGGGCGAGATAGCACGAATCATGGACGGTGACGCTCCCCGGCCGATGATCGCCCGTCGAGGAAGCCGCGTCCTCCGGCAGCGTCGCGAGCCGGCCGGACGAGACCAGGTCCGCCAGGAACATCGAGTGGTGGACGATCTTGTAGTGGCCGCCCATCTGGCCGTACTCGTTGCCGATCGAGTTGAAGCAGTGCGGGCAGGCGGTCACGATCGTCCGCTCCCCCATCCCGTAGCGGTCGAGCGTCTCGACGTTGCCCATCGCCAGCATCTGGAAGACATAATCGTTGCCCATCCGACGGGCCGGATCGCCGGTGCACGACTCCTCCTGGCCGAGGATCGCGAAGCGCACCCCGGCCGCGTGGAGGCAGGTCGCCACCGCCCGGGCGACCTTCTGGTTGCGCGTGTCGAAGGCCGCGGCACAGCCGACCCAATAGAGCACCTCGAGCTCATCGAGCCGCCCCGCGGCCGCCATCGCGGCGACCGTCGGGACCTCGAATTCGAGCGGCTTGGTCCAGTCGAGCCGCGCCGACGCCGGCTGGCCCCACGGGTTGCCCTGGTTCTCCATCGAGCGGAAGGCGTTCGTCAGTTCGCTCGGGAACCGGCTCTCCTCGAGCACCAGGTTCCGCCGCAGTCCGACGATCTTGTCGACGTGCTCGATGAGCACCGGGCAGGCCTCGACGCACGCCCCGCACGTCACGCAGTCCCAGACCGCGTCGTATGGGATCGCGTCGTCGACGATCGGCTTTGCCAGCGCGGCCGCGGACACGGTCGTGTCGTCGAGCCCATACGTCTCGCGCACGATCGGCGAATTCGGGATGATGTCGATCCCGTGCTCGGCATCCACCGCCATGTGGCGGATGCCCATGATCATCTCCTTGGGGTTCAGCGGCTTGCCGGTGTTCCAAGCCGGGCAGGCCTCTTGGCAGCGACCGCACTCTGTGCAGGTGAACCCGTCGAGCAGGTCCTTCCAGCCGAGGTCCTGGAGCGTCTTGAGCCCGAACGTCGCGTTCTCGTCCTCGAGATCGAGCGCCGGCAACTCGCCGCGCGGCTCGAGCTTGCGGAAGAAGATGTTCGGGAAGGCCGTCGCGATGTGGAGGTGCTTGCTGAACGGCAGGTAGCACAGGAACGCGGCGACCAGCGCGATGTGCGCCCACCACAGGACCGCAAAGCCGGTCTCGAGCACCTGTGACGACAGGTTCCGGAGCGGCACGGCCAACGCGTTCGACACAAACGCGCCGGGGATCTCGCCGTGCGCCGCGACCTCGAAGACCTGCGCGAACAGCTCGGTCGCGACCACGCCACCGATCATCCCGAGGATGAGCAGTGCGTCCCGGTTGAACGTCAGCCTCCGCGGTTTCGAGACGAGCCTCCGGTAGTACGCCCAGCCGATCGAGACCAGGACGATGACCGCCACGACGTTCTGCATCGCGCTGATCAGCGCCCACAGCAGGCCATCGAAGGGGATCGACAGGACCTGCTGGATGACCCCGCCCGTGACGATATTGGCCGTTCCGATCGTCAGGAGGATGAAGCCCCAGAAGATGCCGGCGTGCATCACGGCGGCGCCCGGGTCCTTGAACATCTTTGTCTGGACGAACGCGTACTCGACCAGGCTGACGACGCGGACCGGGAGCCTGTTGAACGGGTGCGACGGCCGGGCGACCGCGAAGACCCGCAGGTGGCGGGCCATCGCCAGGAGGAAGAACGCCGCGGCGCCCCAGAAGACGATGAAGACCAGCGGGTAGCCCGGGACCTCGGCGAACGGGGCGAACATCGGCGCGGTCTCAGCCTCCCTCGTCGGCGGTGGCGGGCGTGATGGCGTGATCGTACGGGCCCGCGAGGGTGTCGAGGGCGTGATCCAGCACGGTCGCGATCGCCTCGAGCGATTCGAGGGCGCCCTTCGGGCTGCCGGGCAGGTTCACGATCAGCGTCCGACCCCGGACGCCGACGACGCCGCGGGACAGGTCGGCGAGCGGCGTCGACGCTCGGCCGGCGGCGCGCATGGCCTCGGCGAGGCCGGGGACCTCGTAATCGATGACGGTCCTGGTCGCCTGCGGGGTCACATCACGGGGCGTGAGGCCCGTACCGCCGGTCGTGATG
>JANMBS010000267.1:0-4208 GCA_031360525.1 Thermomicrobiales bacterium | reverse complement strand
CTCGCCCTGTCGACGCGTGGGGCTGGTCTCGGCGAGCTCGGTCACACCCAGATCCAGGCGATCAACCGCCGGATCCTGGGCATCATCCAGATCGAGTCGCGGAGCGCGGTCGACCACGTCGACGAGATCGCCGCGATCGATGGTGTCGACGTCCTGTTCGTCGGCCCGACCGACCTGTCGCACAGCCTCGGGGTCCCCGGTCGCTTCGATGACCCGGTCTATCTCGATGCGCTGCGTCGCGTGGCCACGGCCGCCGAGGCGGCCGGGAAGGTCGCCGGCATCCTGCTGCGAGACGCGTCGTCGCTGCCGCGCCATCGCGAGCTCGGGTTCCGGTTCATCGGGCTCGGCTCGGATGGCGCCTTCATCACCGATGGCGCCCGGGCCGTGCTGGCCGCTTCGCGCTCCTGAGGCGCGACGCGGGTCCTCAGCCCTCGACCTCAGCCTCCAGCGGCGTCGCGGGTTCTGGTGCCCCGCGCGGTCGCGGCGCGGTCTGCGCGATGATCACCCCGATCAGGATGAGCCCAGCCCCCACGAGCTGGATGGGCCCGAGGCGCTGACCCAGTACCACGAACGACAGCACGACGATGAACACCGGCTCGGTGGTGCTGACCAGGGCGGCCTGCGCGGCCCCGATCCGGCGAGCCCCGGCATACAGCGTCTGGATCGCCAGGAACGAGGCGAGGAAGCCGATACCGAGCAGATACGGCCAGGCCGCGGTCGGGACGACCCGCGGGTCGAGTGGCTCGCCCGCGATCGCGGCCATCGCCGCGAACACCACGGCCGTCGCGCTCATCATCACCGCGGTCGTGCCGGCGGCGTCCCGGGCCGCGGTCGCGTCGGCGGGCACATCGCTCCCGAGTCGGTCGCGCCGCTCCCCCGAGAGGCGCGCCGAGAGGACGATCCAGACCGAGTAGATCGCCGCTGACGCGAGGATCAGGAGGATGCCCTGCACGGGCAGCCCGGCGCTCACATCGACGCCACCCAGCGCCAGGACGATGCCGATCACCGCCAGCACCAGGGCGAACCATGGTCGTCGACCCGGCAGGCGCGTCGCGAAACGAAGCGAGAGCAGGGCGACGAAGACGGGGTAGATGTACACGATCACGCCCGCGAGCGAGGCCGGGATCGTCTCGATCCCGGCGTAATACGTGCCGGCATTCCCCGTATACACCGCCCCCAGGGCCAGCGTGACCGCGAGCTGGCGACGCGACAGCCCGCGGACCGAGGCCCGCCGCGACGGTGACAGGGCGACCCACGCCCAGGCGAGGCCGGCCCCGATGAGGAAGCGCCAGCCGAGCAGTGTCAGCCAGTCGAGTCCTTCGCCGTAGCTCAGCGTGGCGAAGATCGAGCCCGACGCGAAGCTCCCGCCCGCGACCACCACCAGGCCGATGCCGAGAGCGCGTCGCCGATCCATCCCGGGGAGGCTAGCAGTGCCGACCGGCCAGCCGTTGGTCGGCGCGCACCCCGAGTACGGACGGCCGACCAGGCCGGGGCCTGTTTCCCGCACGAGGCACTACACTTGATCACGTGACCGAGTCCACCGAAGCCGCCGTCGCGCGCCGCGTTCCGTCCATCACCGAGGAGCGGCTGCGCGTGCTCAGTCGGCGCCAGCCGGTGACTGTCCTGCCAGGCACCTCACTGGCCGAGTGCGTGCGCGCGATCCAGCGGACCGGAACCGGCGATTCGGTCTTCGTGTGCGATGCCTCGGGCCGGTTGAGCGGCGTCCTCACGGAGCGCGACGTGTTCGCCCGGATCGTCGGCGGAACGGTCGACCTCCACCAGCCGGTCGAGACACTGATGACCACCGAGCCGAAGACGCTCGACCTCGACGACACCATCCGCGACGCGATCGTCCTGATGCAGACCGGTCGCTACCGGAACGTGCCGCTGGTCGACGAGTCGCGCCAACTGGTCGGTGTCGTGCGCCAGTCGGACATCATCAAATACCTCGCGGAGTCGTTCCCCGAGGAATTGCTCAACCTGCCGCCGCGACCCCACCAGCGCATGAAGGCGCCTGAAGGCGCGTGACACTCACCAAGGACCTCGAGCCCGACGTCCAGGAGCTCGAGCGAGTCACCATCCGATTCGCCGGCGATTCCGGCGACGGGATGCAGTTGACGGGCACCCAGTTCACCCGGACCGCGGCCGTCTTCGGGAACGACATCAGCACCCTGCCGGACTTTCCGGCCGAGATCCGGGCGCCGGCCGGCTCGCGGCCCGGCGTGTCGGGATTCCAGATCAGCTTCTCGTCGTCGGAGATCCACACTCCGGGCGACCAGCCCGATGTCCTGGTGGCGATGAACCCGGCCGCGCTCAAGACGAATATCGGGGACCTCCCGCCGGGCGGCGCGCTGATCGTCAACAGCGACGCCTTCACCCAGCAGAACCTCAACAAGGCCGCCTACACGAGCAACCCGCTGACCGACGGCTCGCTCAAGGCCTACACCGTCTTCGAGGTCCCGGTCTCGACCCTCAACACGGCCTCGCTCCAGGGTCTCGACATGACCTCGAAGCAGATGGACCTGACCAAGAACTTCTTCGCCCTCGGGCTGATGTTCTGGCTCTACGAGCGCAGCCAAGACGGGACCATCGCCTGGATCGACCAGAAGTTCGGGGCACGGCCGGTCGTGGCCGAGGGGAACAAGCGCGCGCTCCGGGCCGGCTACGCCTTCGGCGAGACGACCGAGGCATTCCACACCCATTACCGGGTCAAGCCAGCCAGGCTTGAGCCCGGCGTCTATCGGAACATCACCGGCAACGAAGCGACCGCCCTCGGCATGCTGGTCGCCTCCAAGCTCGCCGATCGCCAGCTGTTCTACGGCTCGTACCCGATCACCCCCGCCTCGGACATCCTCCACCAGCTGTCTGGCTACAAGACGTTCGGGGTCAAGACGTTCCAGGCCGAGGACGAGATCGCTGCCATCGGCGCCGCCATCGGCGCGTCGTACGGCGGGGCGCTCGCACTGACCGCCTCGTCGGGTCCCGGCATCGCGCTCAAGACCGAGGCGATGGGTCTCGCGGTGATGGTCGAGCTGCCGCTCGTGGTCATCGACGTCCAGCGGGCCGGACCTTCGACCGGGATGCCGACCAAGAACGAGCAGGCCGACCTGCTCCAGGTGATGTTCGGGCGGAACTCGGACTCGCCGCTGCCGATCGTCGCCCCGGCGACGCCCGGCGAATGCTTCGACTTCGCGATCGAGGCCTGCCGGCTGGCGCTCAAGTACATGACCCCGGTCGTCTACCTCTCGGATGCGTTCCTCGCGACCGGCTCCGAGCCATGGAAGATCCCGTCGCTCGCCGACCTGCCCTCGATCGGTGTCGCGAACGCGACCGATCCGGCCACGTTCCGCCCGTACCAGCGCGACCCCGACACGCTCGCCCGGCCGTGGGCCGTGCCGGGCACGCCCGGCCTCGAGCATCGCATCGGCGGGCTGGAAAAGGCCGACATCACCGGCAACGTCAGCTACGACCCCGACAACCACCGCCGGATGCAGACCCTGCGCGCGGCCAAGGTCGCGGGCATCGCCGACGACATCGCGCCGCTCGAGGTCTTCGGCCCCGAGCGGGGTGAGCTGCTGATCCTCGGCTGGGGCTCGACCTACGGGGCCATCCGGTCCGCGGTCGAACGCCTCACCGGCGAGGGGAAGTCCGTCGCCCACGCTCACCTCCGCCACCTCAACCCGTTCCCGGCGAACACCGAGGCGGTCCTCCGGAGCTACCGGCGCGTGCTGATCCCGGAGGTCAACCTCGGCCAGCTGCTGATGCTCATCCGGGCGCGCTATCTCATCGATGCCGTCGGATACGACAAGGTGCGCGGCAAGCCGTTCCGCATCTCTGAGATCGTGGACGAAGCAGAACGCATCCTCGCGGAGCCGACCTCATGACCGATGCGAACGGCCACGCGGCCGCCGTCCCCGCCCAGCCGCCCCTCAGCGCCGAGAACGCGGCCGTCATCCAGCTGACCCGCAAGGACTTCGTCTCGGACCAGGAGGTCCGCTGGTGCCCCGGCTGCGGTGACTACTCGATCCTGGCCCAGACCCAGAAAGTGATGCCCGACTTCGGGTATGCCCGCGAGAACATCGTGTTCGTGTCGGGGATCGGCTGCTCCGGCCGCCTTCCGTACTACATGAACACGTACGGCTTCCACACCATCCACGGCCGGGCCCCGACGCTCGCCACCGGGCTCAAGGCGGCCCGTCCGGACCTCA
>JANMBS010000250.1:0-2103 GCA_031360525.1 Thermomicrobiales bacterium | reverse complement strand
AACGAGACCGCGATCGAGGTGAGCCCGCGCGTCCTGTTCCTGCTCCACCGCCCCGGCGACCGTCGCCGTGGCGACCGCCGCCGCAGGGCCACCGACTGAGGTTCGACGAGGCGCCTTGCGGAGGCTCGGCAGCCGGTCTGTGACGTCCGCGATGTCGTAGTCCAGGGTGTAGCGCCACGGGGCGCTACCATCGAATGGTTCCCGCAGGCGAAGGAGGGGCGTGCGCGCTCGGCGATCGAGTCTCGGCGACCCGGCGGACATCGCCCGATCGGCCGTGCCGCTGGCGCTCATCGTGCTCGCGGCGGCCGTGCCGATCGCCCGGCCGTTCATGCTGGCCGCGCTGGTCTTCGGGGTCGCGGTGGCGATCCGGCGCGATGCCCCGGTCCGCTGGGCGTGGGCGGCGCCGATCCCGGTCGCGGTGAGCCTGTGCTGGGGCCTGCTGCCCGTCCCGGCGGTGGCTCCATCCGGCGCCGACTGCGCCAGCATCACCTCCCCGACGGCGGTCTGGCGGACGGCCGAGGCGGGCGTCGTGATCGGGGCCCTGGCGATCCTGGCCTGGGCGCTGCGGACGCGGCCGGTCGACCTGCGCATGGACCTGCGGCTGCGGATGCCGGCGCGCTGGGTCGTGCGCTGGTCGATCATCGGCTTCCTGGTCGCCGGCCCGCTCGCGCTGGTGCTCGGACCGATCCTCGCCCGGCCGTTCTTCGGCGAGATCTCGTATGACGTGACGGTGGTCGGGGCGATCGCTCCGGCGCTCCTGTTCGCCGTGGCCAACGGGTCGATGGAGGAGCTCGCCTACCGCGGCGCGCTGTTGGGCTGGTCGGGCCGGGTGATCGGCCTCCCGGCGGCGGTGGCCGGGCAGGCCGTCGTGTTCGGGCTGGCGCATTCGGGCTCGGATGTGAGCGGGTCGCCGCTGCTGCTGATGGCGGCGCTCGGGCTCGGCGGGCTGATCGCCGGGATCATCGCGGTCCGGACGCGCTCGCTGCTGCTGCCGATGGCCGTCCACATCGGGCTCGACATCCCGATCTACTATGCGTTCGCCTGCGCGACCTGAGCGGCGCTAGGCGGTCGGCTCGCTCCGGGATCCGGGCTCGGTCGGCTCGGGCGCCGGGAAGTCGGCGAGAGGGGAGGCCTCCTGGGCGAAGGCCTCCCGATCGAGCAGGACGAGGCTGGCGGCGCCGACACGCTTGACGGTCCCGGCGACCTCCCAATCACGCAGGATCTTGCTGACCAGCGGACGCATGTCGGCGTCGTCGCCATGCCGGTGGGCGGCTGAGGGGCCGTGGCAGTCCCGTCTTGACGCATGCCTCACGTGTTGTAGTATGCAACAACGATGTTGACCGTACCTGAGGCCGCACGCCGCACTGGCCGCAATCCCGAGACCATCCGCCGCTGGATCCGCGAGGGCAAGCTCCGAGCGCACAAGGTCGGGACCCAGCATGTACTGGACGAAGCCGACCTTGCCGAAGTGCTGCGGGAGTCCTCGGCGTCCGTGCCGATGCCAGCGCATTGGCAGAAGACATTCTGGGGCGGCCCAATGCCCGATTGGGCATCGATCGTCCGTCAGCAGCGGAGTGAACACTGACGATGTCGGTGCTCGTGATCGACGCGAGCGCGGCGCTCCACATCGCCCTGGCGTCAGATTCCACGCCAAGCCTCGACCGATTCCAACTCTTGGCGCCGTCGCTGTTCCTGTCGGAGCGGACCTCCTCGCTCGCTGCGGCCACGTATCGTGACGCCGTACCTGAGCAAGCGGTGCTGGAGGCGTTCGACCGACTCGAGGCGATGCCCGTCACGATCATCGAAAGCAGTCGCGAGTTGCGACAAGAAGCCCTGCAGCTTGCGCGATCGCTTGGGTGGGCCAAATCCTACGACGCCGAGTACGTCGTCCTCGCGCTGCGCCGATCATGCCCGCTCCTCACGACGGACGAGCGACTCATGCGGGGCGCCAGCCGATTGGTCGAGATGCTCGATCCGCGTTCCCTCGCCTGAGGAAACTCAGCAACCCGGCGTCGCCCGCCGTAGCGTCCCCGAGGTCCAACGCCGTCCAGTGGGACGGGAATATCCCGCCCAACTACTTCCGATAAGGTGAGTTATGTCTGC
>JANMBS010000225.1:0-7390 GCA_031360525.1 Thermomicrobiales bacterium | reverse complement strand
GAGCGAGACGACCCCGGACTGGCTGCGCGTCACCGCGGACGGCCTGTCGCGCGACGACCCGCGCGTCCCGTCGGTCACCTTCCTGTGGAAGGGCGCCGAGTGGATGGAGCGCGAGGCCTACGACATGTTCGGGATCACGTTCGAGGGCAACCGCGACCTGCGCCGCATCTATATGCCGCCCGACTACCAGAGCTTCCCGTTGCGCAAGGACTTCTACCTGGCCGACGATGCCGCCCGCTCGCCGGGCGGCGGCGTCCGGCCTATGGAACGCACCGAATCACCGACCAACACCCCGGCCACGGCGCTCGTGCGCCGGACGCCAGGCTGACCCGGAGCCCAGACCCATGCCTGTCAGTGAAGCTCACCAGTCCACCGACGATCCCCGGGTCACCCTGGACCGCGAGCTGGGCGTCTTCGAGCCTGTCCCGCCGTACCCGCCGCGGACCGAGCGCGAAGCCGAGTTCTACACGCTCGGTGACGGCGAGATGTTCATCAACATGGGCCCGCAACACCCATCGACGCACGGCGTCCTGCGGATCGTCCTCAAGCTCGACGGCGAGAAGGTCGTCGACCTCGATCCTGTCCTCGGCTACCTCCATCGGGGCGTCGAGAAGCTGTGCGAGAACGCGGATTACCACCAGACCATCAGCCAGGTCGACCCGCTCGAGTACGTCAGCGCCCTGTTCAACGAATGGGCGCCCGTGATGGCCTACGAGAAACTCCTCGACGTCCAGGTCCCGCGTCGCGCCGAGTACATCCGGGTGCTCTCGTCGGAGCTCAACCGCGTCGCCAGCCACGCCCTGTTCCTCGGCTGGATGGCTCTCGATCTCGGTGGCTTGACCCCGATCCTGTGGTCGTTCATCGAGCGTGACGAGATCGTCGAGATGCTTGCCTCATTGACCGGCCAGCGGATGCTGTTCAACTACTTCCGGATCGGTGGCGTCAACGGCGACCTGAACCACGATTTCATGAGCCGCCTTGGCGAATGGATGTCGAAGGCCACCGAGCAGATCGACTCGGGCAATGCCCTGCTCAACGAGAACGAGATCTTCGTCCGCCGGATGCGGGGCCTGGGAACGATCGATACCGCGACGGCGCTGCGGATGGTGATGACCGGTCCGAACCTGCGCGCGACCGGCGTGCCGTTCGACATCCGCCGGGCGCATCCGTACAGCGTCTTCCCGGAGCTCGAGTTCGACATCCCGACGCGCAGCGAGGGCGACTGCCTGGCCCGCTACCTGCTGCGCATGGACGAGATCAAGCAAAGCCTGCGGATCATCGACCAGTGCCTCCACAACATGCCCGACGGTCCGGTCCTGGCCAAGCTCCCGCGGCTGCTGCGACCGCGACCGGGCCGGGCATACGCGGCGGTCGAGGCCCCGCGCGGCCAGTACTCGACCTACGCCATCAGCGACGGCACGGACCAGCCCTTCCGGATGCGGATCCATGATCCATCGTTCATCCACCTGCAGTCGGTCGGGTTGATGATGCCGGGCCACCTGATCGCGGACACCATGGCGATCATGGCGAGCCTCGACCCGATCATGGGCGGCGTCGACAAATGACGGTCGTCGGGAAGACGTGGAATCGGTTGACCTTGCCCGGCAAGGTCATCTTCACTGCGATCCCGATCCTGCTCGTCCTCACGATCGGGCTGGTCGCGGTCCTCGCCATCCTCGGCGGGCCGATCCTCGACGTCCTGGCCGCCAACCTGCCGATCGTCCGGTTCGTGGTGGCGGTCACGATCATCCTCCTGATGACCATCCCGACGGCCTTCCTGATCATCTATATGGAGATGAAGATCATCGCCCTGATGAACCTCCGGATCGGGCCCGACAGGGTCGGTCCGTTCGGGTCGCTGCTGTCGGTGGTGCACGGGCTGAAGGTCCTGATGAAGGAGGACTTCACCCCGACCGGCGCCGACCCGGTCGTCTTCACCTGGGCACCCGTCGTCACCTACCTCGCCAGCGTTATGACCCTCCTCGTCATCCCCTTCGCGCCCGGCCTCTTCGGCCAGGACCTCAACCTCGGGCTGCTGTACTTCTTCGCCATCGGCGGGCTGTCGGTCGTGGGGCTGCTGATGGCCGGCTGGTCGAGCTACAACAAGTACTCGCTGCTCGGGGGCCTGCGCGCCGCGGCCCAGGTCATCAGTTATGAGATCCCGCTGACTCTCTCCGTGGTCGGGCTGATCCTGCTGGCCGGCACGATGAGCCTCAACCAGATCGTGCTCAACCAGAGCGGCTGGTTCACGTCGTGGTACGTCTTCCAGCAGCCGCTCGCGGTGGTGATCTTCTTCATCGCCGCGACCGCCGAGGCGAACCGGACGCCGTTCGACCTGACCGAGGCCGACTCGGAGATCGTCGCCGGCTTCGCCACCGAGTATTCCGGGATGCGCTTCGGGTTCTTCTTCTTCGCCGAGTACGTCAACGTCTTCATCATCTCGGCGCTGACGGTCACGCTGTTCTTCGGCGGCTGGAACGCACCGTTCCCCTGGCCGTGGCCGGTCGACCTGACCTTCGATCCGGGGAGCCTCGGCATCGGGATGCTCCTCGGCGTCGCGATCATCCCCGTCGTGCTGACCCTCGCCTTTGCCGCCCCGATCTGGATCGCGAGCTCGCGGATCAAGAGCTGGCAGGCGCTGATCGGCGGCTTCATCCTGGCCAACCTGTTCATCGTCGCGATCATCGGCGCGTGGGCCTACATGGGCCTCGACTGGGTCGCCGGGCTGCTCTGGTTCATGCTCAAGACCTACACGTTCGTGTTCATCTTCGTCTGGATGCGCGGCACGCTGCCGCGCGTGCGCATCGACCAGCTGATGGATTTCGCCTGGAAGTGGATGCTTCCCGCGTCGCTTCTCAACCTGTTCCTGACCGCGGCCGCGATCGTCGTGGTCAAGAGCGTGCGAGGTGGCACATGAGCCTCGTCCCGGGCCTGGGCATCGTCAAGGGGATGGGCCTGACCCTCCGCCGGTTCTTCGAGCCCAAGGTCACGATCAAGTACCCCGAGCAGCGTGCCGAGGTCGCCCCCAAGTTCCGCGGCCGCCTCCAGCTGCTGTACGACGAGTGGGGCACGATCAAATGCGAAACCTGCTTCCAGTGCGCCCAGGCGTGCCCGATCGAGTGCATCGACATGGGCGGCATCGACACGCGCGGCCGCTATCACGTCCACTGGGGCGCCCCCGAGACGTACGATGAGCGCCGCGAGGAATCGGCACTGCGACGCTCGGGCCGTCCCGTTCCCGACCCCGCCTTCGTCACGTTCGCCGCGGTCGACCTGCGCGAGCTCGACCGGATCCTCGACGAGTTCGACTACGACCCCGCCGAGATGCTGCCCATCCTCGAGGCGACCCAGAGTGCGTATGGCTACCTGCCGGTCGCCGCGCTCAAGCGGATCAGCCAGACGACGGGCGCCTGGTACGCGTTCATCTACGGGACGGCCACGTTCTACAGCCACCTCCGGTTCGAGCCGGCGGCCTCGCGCGAGCAGGCCGCGGCCGTCGATGGCTACCGGCCACCCGAGGCGACCTATCTGAGCGCGCTCGACGCGTCGCTGGCCGGCGCCCGCAAAGGCATCCGCAAGTCGGCGCGGGCATGACCCGATGGTGAACCGCCTCAAGACGCCAAAAGGCTGGCCCGCGATCCTTCTCGAGCGGGCCGGCGCCGCGGACGCGACCGACCTCGACGCGGCGGTGCGGGCCGGCGCCTTCGACGGACTGCGGCGCGCCATCCGCGACTTCGGCGCGACCGCGACGATCGCCACGATCGCCTCGTCGGGTCTCCGGGGCCGTGGTGGTGCCGGCTTCCCGGCGGCCGCGAAATGGCGCCTGGCGGCAGCGACGGATGCCGCGCGCCGCTACGTCGTGGTCAACGGCTACGGCGCGGACCCCGCGACACGCACCGACGAATTCCTGCTGGAGCACGACCCGTTCGCGGTCGTCGAGGGCGCGGCCATCGCCGCCTTCGCGATCGGGGCGGGCGAGGTGATCGTCGCGGTCCGGTCCGATGCGACGACCGCCATCGCGCGGCTCGGTGCGGCCATCGGCGCGGCCACCGATGCGGGCTTCATCGGCTTCGACATCCTGGGTTCCGGGATGGATATCACGGTCACGATCCGGTCGGTCCAGGGCGCCTACATGCTCGGCGAGGAGACGGTCCTACTGAAGGCGCTCGAGGGCAAGCGTGGCCAGCCCGAGCAAAGGCCACCCCACCCCGCCGAGCGCGGCCTGTTCGGCATGCCGACCCTCGTCCACAACGTCCAGACCCTGGCCGCCGTCCCGTGGATCATGCGCAACGGCGCTTCGGCGTTCGCCGCGATCGGCAGCCCCGACAGCCCCGGCACCATCCTCGTCCAGGTCCGGACGCCGTCGGGCGACGGCATCGCGGAGGTACCGCTGGGCACGCCGCTGCGCGATGTCATCGGGCTCGGTGGCCGGTTGCCTGCCAGCCGCTCGATCAAGGCCGTGCTGGTCGGCGGCCCGTCCGGTGGCCTCCTGCCGCCCGACCTGCTCGACACCCCGTACGCCTTCGACACGCTGCGCGCCGCGGGCGCCCACATCGGTTCGGGTTCGGTGGTCGTGGTCGACGATCGCGCCTGCATCGTCGATCTCGCCCGGCTGCTGACCCGGTTCTGCGCCGGCGAAGCGTGCGGCAAGACCATCCCGTGCCGGATCGGGACCCGCCGCCTGGTCGAGATCGCCGATCGCGTCGTCGAGGGCCGGCCCAAGCCGACAGACACGACGCTGCTCGAAGACCTGTCTGCCGATATCGTGGCCTCCGCCCTGTGCGACCACGAGCGGCTGACGACCCTCCCGCTGACCAGCGGGATGCGATACTTCCGGTCCGAGCTGGACGAGCACATCCTGCACAGTGCCTGCCCTGCCGGTGTCTGCCACCCCATCGCGGTGGCGGCCGGTGCGACCCGATAAGGCGACCCATGGCTGACCTGATCACGCGCCCCGACAGCCGCCTCGCGACCGAGCCGGAATCAGCTGGCGATTCGCTGGCCGAGCGCCTTATCGAGACGCAGTCACCGCAGCGCCCGATGGTCTCGCCGCGCATCCGCATCGAGGTCGACGGTCGGGTCGTCGAGGGCTTCGAGGGCCAGACGATCCTCGAGGTCTGCCGCGACAATGGGATCGAGATCCCGACCCTCTGCTACGAGCCCAAACTGCCAGGCTTCGGGGCGTGCCGGATGTGCGTGGTCGAGGTCGAGGGTGAGGAACATCCGCCGATCTCATGCTCGCGCCAGTGCGAGCCGGAGATGAAGGTCCAGACCCAGACCGAGGAGCTGCGTCGCCTCCGGCGGACCAACCTCGAGCTGATCTTCTCCGACCACAACGCCTACTGCCTGCCGCCGTGCCAGAACAAATGCCCGAGCCACATCGACATCCCGGGTTTCCTCAAGGCCAACGCCGAGGCCGACTGGCGCGAGAGCACGCGCATCTTCAAGCGGACGATCCCGTTCCCGAGCGTGCTCGGCCGCGTCTGCCCGGCGCCGTGCGAGGAGCACTGCCGGCGCGACGAAGTCGATGAGGCGATCGCCATCCGGGACAGCCATCGCTACGCCGGCGACCAGGTCCTCAAGGCGATGCTCGACGAGGGCGAGGATCCGCCCCTGCCATACGAACGCCAGGCGCCGTCCGGCCGACGAGCTGCGATCATCGGGTCGGGGCCGGCCGGGATGGCCGCCGCGTTCTACCTCCTGCTCGCCGGCCACGACGTGACGGTCTTCGAACGCGACCCGTCGCCCGGCGGGATGCTCCGCTACGGGATCCCGCAGTACCGCCTGCCCAAGGTCGAGGTCCTCGAAGCGGAATACGAATCGGTCACCAGGCTGGGCGGCAAGATCGTCTGCAACGCCGGCCTGGGAACCGATTTCACGCTCGACGACCTGACCTACCAGGGCTTCGATTCGGTGGTCGTCGCGATCGGCTGCTACGACACCAATGCGCTTGGGATCCCCGGCGAAGACGCCGAGGAGGTCCTCGACGGCCTCGAGTACCTGCGCACCGCGACGCTCGGCCTGCCCTACCCGAACCATGCCGACAAGCGGGTCGTGGTCATCGGTGGCGGCTTCACCTCGATGGACTGCTCGCGGACGTCGATCCGCCAGGGCGCCAAGGAAGTGACGCTCGTCTACCGCCGCGACATGAAGGACATGCCGGCGGCCAACGAGGTCCACGAGGCGATCGAGGAAGGCGTGACCGCCATCTTCCAGGCCGGCCCGGTCCGGGTGGTCACCGACAAGAAGGGCGCCGTCACCGGCGTCGAGTTCATCCGGATGGCACCCGGAGCGCCCGACGCCTCCGGCCGGCGGCGCCCGGAACCGGCGCCCGGCACGGAATTCACTGTCCCCTGCGACCGCGTCCTGCTGGCCATCGGGCAGGGCCCGGACCTGACCTGGATCGGACCGGGTTCCGACGGCGTCGAGGCGACCAAGCAGAACCGGCTCAAGGCGGACGCGGTCACATTCGAGACCGGGCGGCCCGGCGTGTTCGGGACCGGTGACGTGCGGATCGGCGCCGCGACCGTCGTCCAGGCGGTCGCCGAGGGGCGTCGCGCCGCGTATGCCGTCGATGCCTTCCTCAAGGGGATGGACCTGACCGGCATCCGCACGCGGCAGACGCTCGCCGAGCCGCAACCGGAGTTCCTGTCGATCGTGCCGTTCACCAGCGAGGCCAAGACGCCGCGCTACCGGATGACGGCGATGACCGCCGAGGAGCGCAACCACTCCTACATCGAGTACGAGCTGCCGTACACCCGCGAGGATGCGGTCGCCGAATCGACCCGCTGCCTGCAGTGCACCTGCGAGGCCATCGGCTTCTGCGACCTGCGCCGGCTCGGCATCGAATACGGGACGACGCTCCCGACACTCGAGATGCAGCACAACCAGGGCGCCGGTTACCGGAGCGTCACGGAGAACCGTTTCACCGGCGTCAACCACGACTACATCCGTGACGACTCCCACGCCTTCATCCTGCGCGAGCCATCGCGCTGCATCGACTGCGGGCGCTGCGCCAACGTCTGCGCCGAGGTGGTCGGCGCAGCGTGCTACGACTTCATGCGCATCGGCTTCGACACGCTGGTGACGACACCGCTCGACATGAGCCTCAATGACACGCCGTGCGTGTCGTGCGGCCGGTGCGCGGAGACGTGCCCGACCGGGGCGTTGATGCCCAAGCCGCGCGTGCTCCAGAAGTACGAGGTCGACGAAAGCCGCTGCATCCTGTGCGGGATCTGTGTCGATGCGTGCCCGTACGACGCCTTGCGCGACGGCGCGGGTCGCCCAATCGCGTTCGCGCCGGATGTAGGTCACCTCGGTCTCGCGATCGATGGCGGCGATCGCCATGAGGTCGATCATCGGCTGTTCACGGCTGGTGTGCGACAGCTCG
>JANMBS010000207.1:0-3849 GCA_031360525.1 Thermomicrobiales bacterium | reverse complement strand
GGCCGGCTCGGCGAGCACCTTCCAGAGTGCCATCGACGCGGTCGCGGAAACGCTGGGGGTCGAGGCTAGCCTGATCGACGATCCGCACAAGTACCGGCTGACGATCGAGGATCACGATCCAACCTGGTCGGAATGGCATCTTGACCGGCTGCCCCACGTTCACGGAGCCCCCGATGGAACCGGGCACTACTGGACCCTGAACGGCCGGTGGACCGAGGGGTACACAGACGGGGCCGTCTGCGGGCTCTGTGGCTGGCTACCTGACGCGCCTCACGCCTGAACCTTCGATCAGGTGTCGACGTCAACCCGGCGCGACAAGGTCCATCAGTAGGTCGGGGGTTCGAATCCCTCCGGGCGGGCCACAACAAACCTGAAACGGGAAACGCCGGCACTGAGTGGGTGGCGCGTCGCGTGGCACAGTAGGCTGCGCGGATGCCGACCCGAAACCCGACCTTGAACGACGAGCGTTCGCCGCTGGTCGAAACCGCGCTGTCGGTCGCGATCGTCCTCGCCAAGACGGCGACCGTCGCATTCGCGGCCGATGCGTTCGTGAACGCCGAATCGCCGCGGCTCCGCGGCAAGGCGATCCGGACCAGGGCCGTCGGGTACGCCGGGGCCCTACTGGTCGTTCCGGTGCTGTGGTGGCTGCTGCCGGAACGCGGCCGCTACCCGCGGGCCCTCGACCTCGCGGTCACGATCCCGCTCCTGCTCGACGCGGGCGGCAACGCGCTCGACCTGTACGAGGAGGCCCACATCGACGACGTGGTGCATGTCGCGAACGCGGCGATCGTCAGCGGTGTAGCGGGCGCTCTGTCCGCTCCGCGGGTCGACGAACGGTGGCAGGCAGCGCTCATCGGCGCCGGCGTGTCGATCACGGCCGCGGCGGCCTGGGAGCTCGCGGAATACGGTGCGATGCGGCTCGGGGCCGACGGGATGGACCTGACCTACGACGACACGATGGCCGACCTTGCCGAGGGTTTCCTGGGGGCTGCGCTGGGGGCGCTGTTCACCCTCGGCCGGGTGCCGCGCGCCCGGACCGAGCGCAACCGGCGCGGCTGGCGCGAGCCTCTCGGGTTGCGCCACGACCGGCCCGGGTAAGCAGCCGGTGGGCACCGCGTGCGGCTGACATACCTCGGTCACGCGACGGTGATGATCGAACTCGACGGGGTGCGCATCCTCACCGATCCCGTCCTCGGACCACGGGTCGGCCCGCTCCGACGACACGGGCCGACCCCGGATCCAGCCGCGCTCGGCGCGGTCGATGCCGTCCTGATCTCGCACGGGCATCCCGACCATTTCCACGCTGCCTCGCTGCGAGCCATCCACGGCGACCCGATCCTGGTCGTGCCCCGAGGGCTGGAGTCGGCCGCCTCGCGCGGCGGTCGCGGGATCTGCGAGGTCAGCGCCAACGAGGGAGTCGACGTCGGCCCCCTCCGGGTGACCGCCGTCCCCGCCCGCCACGGGCGCTGGCCGCGTCAACGCAACGCCCGACCGCTCGGCTTCCTGATCGAAGGGTCGATGCGCGTCTACTTCGCCGGGGACACCGCCCTGTATCCCGGGATGGCAGGACTTGCCGGTCGCGTCGATGTCGCCCTGCTCCCTGTCGGGCGCTGGGGGCCTGCGCGGGGACCGGCCCGGCTCAGCCCATCGACGGCGGTCGATGCCGCTGCCCTCGTCGGTGCGCGCGTCGCCATCCCGATCCACTGGGGCACGCTGTACGTGCCCGGTTTCGCGGCCGGCCGATGGGGCTGGGGTTCGTTCGATGCCGGCGACACGTTCGCGACCGAAGCAGCCGATCGGATGCCCGGCCTGGACGTTCGCGTCCTCCGACCCGGAGATGCGACGGAAGTCGATCCCGGGGGGAAGGCGCGTTCCACAGAGCAGGCGTAGAGTGGACGCCCGGAGGGTCGAGGTGCCGGCCAGGAGACACCCCCATCTCCGTCCTCGACGACGCTCCGCCCGAGCCATACGTCCGCGCGATGCACGAGTTGCGCGCGCCCGGGAGCGACGTCGACTCCTGGCATATCGCCGTCCGCGTCTTCAGCACGGGACAGGCGATCATCCGCTGCCAGGTCGCCCCGCTCGTGCCACCGATCGAATGGAGGTCGATCCCGCCGGAGGCGTCCCTCGACGCCGAGATGTGCACTCTGTGCCTGGCACTCCTAGGCTCTGCCCGGCAGGATCCGGAATCGGATGAGCCGGTACACTGTAGGCAGGCTGGGGCGCGCGCCAGACCTGCTCACGAGATCTGATGTCCACGACCGCACCGGGCCAAGCCTGGGAAGACGCCCTGCCTGAGGCCGCCCGCGAGGCGATCGCGGCTGCCCTTGATCCGGCCGAATCCGTCGAGTTCGCGGCGCGTGCGGTGGGGTCCTCCCTGATCCTGACCCAAAGCCGGGTCATGGTCATTCGCGACGGGGCCAAATTCCGCCCGAAGACCGGTGTCCGTTCTTTCGAACTCGCGTCTGGCTTCTCGGTCCGGATCGGGCCGACTCGCGGCCGGGTCATCATCGATTCGGACGGGAAGACGATCAACCTGTTCGTCCGCTCGGAGCAGCTGGCACAGGCGGAAGCGTTCGTGGCCGAGGTGCGCCGGCGGATCTACGCGGACGGTTGACGCACCCGCGTCACTCGGGCTGGTCGAGGCCCGAGCGCTTCGTTGGTGCGGACGCGCCGCCGCGACCCCTCGAGCATGTTGTGAGGGATCTGCAAGCGTCCCGGCAGCGCCGTAGGGCGGTTGGCCGCCGTGGGATGCCATCGTGGCTCCATGCTTCGCTTCGTGCTTCTGCGGTTCCTGCCGCGCCGACTCGTCCCGCTCTTGTTCCTGCTCGAGATCTTCCGCCTGTTCCGTCGCTGGCAGACGCGCAACGAGCCGATCGTCGACCGGTCACGTCAGGTGCGTGACGGGGCCGACATGGATGGCACACCCAGCTCTCTCGCTCCGGGAGCGCGGTCCACCCGCTGGTAACTCGCCGAACCGGGTCCGCGACGGCCGACCGCTGACGAGGAGCCCGAAGATCACGGCCCCGCGGGACCTGGTCCCCGATTGGCGCCTGGTCGGCTGGAGGACGGATGGCGGCAACGTCGCCACTTTCGCGGACTCGGTCCGCCAGGTTTCGCCGGCCGGCAACCGCGGCATCAGCTACCTCGAACGCACGGATCGGGCAGCGTGGCCGCCCGGCCGCTACGAGTTCCACGTGATCGCCGGCCAGCGGACCGTGGCGTTGACCGTGTGCATCACTCGCCGCGGCTGAGGCGGAACCGCGCGGACGTTGGGGCCGTCTCCGGGGCAACGACCGCCCCGTTCCGGGCGGCAGCGACTCGAAGGTGATCCACATGTCCAGTCCGCTCGGGACTCTCGGCGCGGGTGCGCTCGGTGCCCTCATCGTAGCCGTCGGGGTCCTCACCCTTCGGCCCGGCCCGGTCGCCGGCGCCCCCGCCACGGACACGACCCCCGCGCAGCACACCATCACGGTGTCAGGCAGCGGCAAGGTGACGATCGTCCCCGACGTCGCCCGCATCACGCTCGGCGTCACCATCACCAAGCCGACGGTCAAGGCCGTTCGCGAGGCCGGCGCAAAGGCGATGAACGACATCATCGCCGCCGTCAAGGGGCTCGGCGTCACCGGAGCCGACATCCAGACGACCAACCTCAGCCTGTACCCGCAGTACGGCACCGGCTCGGCGACCAAGATCGTTGGCTACCAGATCAGCGAGCAGATCCTGGTCACGGTCCGTGACCTCGACAAGGCTGGCGACGTCGTCGACGCGGCTGCCGCCAACGGCGCCAACAACGTGAACGGCATCTCCTTCGAGTCGGGCGATCCGGTCAAGGCCCAGAACGATGCG
>JANMBS010000186.1:0-1530 GCA_031360525.1 Thermomicrobiales bacterium | reverse complement strand
CGAGGTCTGGTGCGCGCCGGTCGAGACGATCTCGAACTCAGAGGCCGGGTTCGAGCGCGTCTACCAGGGCGAGGGAGTGCTGCTTTCCTGGCCGCTCTCACTCGCCGCCGGCGCATCGCGGACGGTCACCGTCCGGCACGCCGTGGCGACCTCCCGCGATCATGCCGAGGAGGAACGCTCGGCACGCGCGACGACCGCGGATCCGCCATCCCGGAAGTGACGCCGAGGCGGACCGATCATCACTTTGCTTGTTATGGTTCGCTAGGCCAAGCTGCACGCTGCGTTGGACTAGGACCGATGTCGATCGACGATCGCGGATCCGGGGTGGTCAGCAGAACCGGTGGAGCACTCGATGTCGAGCGCGACTCCGATGTTCCGATCTCGACCCAGATCTACTGGCAACTGGCCTACCAGATCGACTCCGGTCGGTTGCTGCCGGGCTCTCGCCTTCCGCCCGTGCGCGAGCTTGGTGCGGCACTGAGAGTGAACCCCAATACCATCCGGGCGGTCTATCGTCGTTTGGCCGACGCCGGCTACGTCATGAGTCGCCACGGTGCGGGCACCCATGTCGCCGAACGCCCGCCACAGAAGCGTGGCACCGAGGCGCTCGCCGGGGTCGTCTCCGAGATGCTTCGTCGCGCGGCCCATGCCGGTTTCACCGCCGACGAGGTGGCCGCCGCCACCTTCGCGGCCGCCACCGAACGCAAGCGCCCAGGTCCCCTCGTCCGGGTCCTCTACGCCGAGTGCACCAACGCCGATGCGGGGTTCGATGCCGAGCGGCTGGGCGACGAGTTCCCCGGGCTGATCGAGGCCGAAGGGACGCTCCTGGACGACCTGCCCGACCGACTCGAGCGCTTCCACTACGACCTGGTGGCGACCACGACGTTCCATGCCGACGAAGCCCAGGTCCTGGCCGCCGGTCGCGTCCCCGTCGTGGCGATGCTGGTCGGACCGGGCTATGTGGAGCTCGTCCACGAGATCGCCGGCCTGCCCGATGGCACGAAGGTCGGCCTCATCTGCGGGTCCGATCGCGGTGCCGACAACATCCGCGACACGCTCGCCCTGTCCGGGACCCGGGGCGTCGAGATCGTCCCGGCACTCATCGGAGACGATGAGGGCCTAAAGCTCGTCGACCGGATCGCCGACATCATCCTGGTGTCGCGGGAGGCGCTCGCGGCCGGCCTCGACCGGACGCTCTCGAAGCCGGACCGGATCCGGCCGTGGACCTACGACTTCGACCCGTCCGGACTGGAGCTGCTGCGCCGTGCCATCGAGCACGTCGCAGCCGCCCGCCCGCGCGAGCCCGTGACGGCCTGACCCCGACCCGGCGGCCGGTGTCGGACCGGTGAGCGTGCCATGCTTCGGCCATGCGCCAGCCTCGCGACCTCAGGGCGTTCCACATCCTACGCGAGCCGCGCGATCGATATGCCGTCGAGGTGCCCCTGATCGGGACGAGCGGCGACCTGGTCTTCGCCGACACGGCCGGGATCCGCCGCCTCGCCGCGCGGATGAACATCCTGCGGGAGCCAG
>JANMBS010000165.1:0-5392 GCA_031360525.1 Thermomicrobiales bacterium | reverse complement strand
GCCGCAGGCGCAGCCGCGCGGGATCGATGTCGACGTTCCGTTCCACCGCCCCGATCCTACGCCACCGTTCGGTTCCGGGCGGGCGGCCGGACCCATACCCACGCGGTCGGCGGACACACAGGGCGAGGCTTATCCTTGTCCCTCACAGGCTGATCGACTGCTGAGGGTGCGATGCTGCCGGTTGAGGTTGGGCAACAGCTCGAGATCTCGATCCGGCTCCTCCTGGCGTCCATGCTCGGAGCTGCCATCGGGTTCGAACGGGAGATCCACGCGCATCCGGCCGGGATGCGGACGCATCTTCTGGTCGCGCTCGGGTCGGCCGCGTTCAGCGTCCTGTCCATCTTCTTCTTCATCTCGCCGGCGGCGCCCAACGGCTCGCTGCCCACCGATCCGTCGCGGATCGCGGCCCAGATCGTGACGGGGATCGGCTTCCTGGGCGCGGGGGCGATCATCAAGTACGGCACCTCGGTCCGCGGCCTGACCACCGCGGCCAGCCTGTGGGCGACGGCGGCGGTCGGGATGGCCGCGGGGGCCGGCGCGCTGTTCGTCGCGATCGTCACGACGGCGCTGATCGTCTTCTCGCTGGGGCCGCTCAACTGGGTCATCTCCCGTCTGCGTCGCGGCGAACGACACATCATCCGGCTCCGTCTGCTGGCGTTCCGGTTGGACGCGCTCGGCGAGGTCTCCAAGGCGCTCGCGGGCAGCAAGATCGAGATCGGTGGCGTCAGCACCCAGCGCATCGCGAAGGGTCGCTACGAGATCGAGCTGGACCTGCGTCCCCCGCCCGGGACCCGCCAGGAGACGGTCATCACCGCGATCTCCTCGGTCCCCGACATCGAGATCCTCGAAGCCGGAGTCGCGCGAGAGTGATGCTCGCGTTGGGGAGCGACTTCAGAAGTCGCGCCGCCCGGCGAATTTCGCTTCCTCGACGCCGGGCCTCGTGAGCTGGTAGATCGCGAGCCGCTGACCACCGGGGGCGGTGAACGAGCAGACCGGTCCTTGCGGGATCTCCAGGGTGTGGCCCGGCACCCAGCCACGCGATTCGAGCTCGGCCGTCGCCATCGGCAGGTCGGCGACCCGGTAGACCAGCACCGGCTGATCGCCGTCGAGGTGGCCGGCCAGCAGGATCCGCGGCGGATCCTCGGTCAGGGCGACCATCGCGACCCGGGTCTCCATCCCATCGATGGCGAAGATCAGCCGGCCGCCGAGGACGTCCGTGAAATAGGCCACATCGGCGGCGACATCGTCACTCGGCATGTAGACGTAATCGAGCTCTTCGAACACGCCTCCCCTCCCCCGTCCCCGGTTACGACATGAGCTGGTCGAGGGCCAGTGCCAGCTCGACGGGTCGGGTCAGGAACGGTGAATGGCCGCCGCTGATCTCGACCGCTTCGGTCCCCAGCCGCTCGCGGGAGGCCGCCCGGACCCAGGCCGCATTGATCGCGCGGTCGTCGCGGCAGACGATCGACCGGGATTCGACGTCGGGCCACGCCTCGAGCGGCGTCGTCTCGGTCATCACCCGATAGGACTGGGGACGCAGCCGTTGGGTCGCCCAGCGTGCCACGGCCGGCGTGGCATCTGGGAAGAAGAGTTCGGTCGCGGTCTTGGGGCCGACCATCCAGACATCCTCGCCGATGTCGATCCATTCCGAGGTCGTGGGAGGAACGCGGCCGTCGATCGGCTCGCTGGCACGCTGGTCGTTAGCACTCCGACCAGGCGACGGCAGGAAGGCCGCCAGGAAGATGAGCCGGCGGATCGGCCGATTGGCGGCGACCAGGGGAATGACCAGGCCCGCCATCGAGTGACCGACGAGGACGGGTTCGCTCCCCGCTTCCAGCACGCTCTCGACGGTTCGCGCGTAGTCGGCGGCACCAAGCGCCGGATCGGAGATCGGCAGGTCCATGGTGATCACCCGGTGACCGAGCCGCTCGAGCTCGGGTCGCAGGAGATCCCAGCACCATGCGCCGTGATAGGAACCGTGCACGAGTGCGACGTCCATCGACCTACCTACTCGGGCCCTGGGACGATCGACCGCCGTTGGGCGTCGGCGCGTGGCCGCACCATAGCAGTCCCGAACGCATGCAGCGGTGCTGGTGCGCACCGTGGGCGTTCAGGCGGCGGCGACCTCGACCAGCGCGATGCGGTCCGACAGGTAGGCCGGAGCCTGTTCGAGGTTCTCGAGCGCGGTCCCTCGCCCGGCATCCTTGGCCGCCGTCTGGCTTCGGGGGTCCCATAGCACCTGACCCATCGGGGCCGGTGCGCACTGGCCCCATGGGGCCATTGTCTATGACATGCCCGTGGGCGAAGCTCGGGTTCCTGCCAAGAGGTACCCGTCTTGTCCCCTGCCGCTCGACGTTCCCGTTACTCGTCGCTCACCACCGTCATCGCGGCATCGTTCCTGTCGGCGATCCTGGTGTTCGCGGTCGCGGCGGTCTCGCTGCCGGGTGATGCCTTCGGTGCATCGACCTCCAAGGTCGCGTTGTGCAGCGCCAACCTGCGCACGAAGCCTGCGACGAGCGCCAGCGCCAAGAAGGTGATCGGGACCGGGACCCGGGTGACCGCGGACCTGCGGCTGGTCGGCGGCACCTGGCGGACGACGTGCGCAGGCACGGTCGTCTCGGGCAATAGTTGGTACCGGATCACGGCCGTCAACGGCAAGAGCGTCAGGTCGCTCTACGGCGTGACCTATCTGTACGCGGCCGTCGGCCTGTTCAAGACGTACGTCCCGCCGCCCGTGATCAAGTACGCCGCCTGCCGGGCCTACCTGCGCTCGAGCCCCGCGACCACGGCCACCGCGAGAACTGTCATCAACACGGACACCACAGTGCTGGTCGCGACCCAGGTGACCGGCACGAGCTGGTCGACCACGTGTGCCGGCAAGGCAGTCGCCGGGACAGGCTGGTACCAGATCAGCTCGGTGAACGGCAAGAGCGTCAAGTCCGTCTACGGCGTGAGCTACCTGTACGCGGCGTCGGGCCTGTTCAAATCGACGGTCACGACGGCGGCCGCGCCGACCCCGACCCCCACCCCGAGCCCCCGGGCGACCAGCGCCCCGACCCCCACCCCCACCCCGACCCCAACGGCGACCCCTGCCGCGACCCCGAGCCCGACACCGTCGCCGCCATCACCGTATGCCGAGGGGATCGACATCAGCCATTGGCAGGGATCCATCGATTGGACCAAGGTCGCGGCGGCCGGCAAGCGCTTCGCGTTCATGAAGGCGAGTGAAAGCATCGACTTCATCGACGCCACGTACGACACCAACCGTGCCCAGGCACGCGCCGCCGGCCTCTATGTGGGCGCCTATCACTTCGCCCAGCCCAGCTCCGGCGTCGGCGACGCGATCGCCGAGGCGGACCATTTCATCGATACGGCCACGCCGGTCAGCGGCGACCTGATCCCGGTCCTCGATCTCGAGCGGAGCGGAAGCCTGTCACAGACCGCGCTGACCGCCTGGGTCCAGGCGTTCCTCGGTCGCGTCTACGAACGTGTCGGCGTCAGGGCCGCCATCTACGTCTCGCCGAACTTCTGGCGGACCTACATGGGCGACACGACCTGGTTCGGTGCGAACGGGTACGACATCCTGTGGGTCGCCCACTGGACGACGGGTATCGCCCCGAGCGTGCCAGGCGCCAACTGGGCGGGCGACGGCTGGACGTTCTGGCAGTACACCTCGGACGGCAGCGTGCCAGGGATCAGCGGCCGGGTCGACCTCAACCGCTACCGCACCAAGAACTTCGGCCCTGTCCTCATCCCGTAGGGTCCGTTCCCCAGCCACCCCCCTCGCGGACACGAAAACGCCCGAAGGAACCGTCGATCACTAGTTGTTCTGATCCCTGTAAACAACGATCAGATCACAAGATGTTCGTGGCTCCTTCGAGCATCACCAAGATATCGCGTTCCGGGTGGCCGCGTGATGTCGGATCGCGGCCCGGCCGTTACAGGCGCATCGCGACGTGGACCACGTTCAGGCGGCGTCCTCGTCCTTGACGGCCTCCGGCACGCCGATCTCGATCGGGTTGTTGATCGGGTCCTGGCTCCACTCGAACCAGCCGCCGTCGTAGACCGCGATCCGCGGCCAGCCCTGGAGGTAGGCGTAGAACCAGGTCTCGCTTGCGCGCCAGCCGGTCCCGCAGTAGAAGGCGACCCACTTGTCGGCGGTGATCCCGGCCTCGTCCCAGTTGGCCGCGATCTCAGGGTAGGCCCGCATCGTGTTGTCGATGTTGCGGTAGTGCTGCATGTGGTAGGCGTCGGTGCCGCAGTTGCCCCAGACGTCGCCCTTGATCCGGCCGGCTGGGCCGATGTAGTTGTAGCCGCTGACGTCGCCGATGTGCTCGCGCCAGGTCCGCACGCTGACGAGTGCGGCCCCTGCGGGGTCGGCGATGATCTGCCTGGCTTCCTCGATGTCGACGATCACCTCCGGGCGGAGCGGGACCGCGACACCGAACGACGGGACGGGTGTCGCCACTCGGTCGACAGTCTCGAGCGGATTGCCGCCCTGGACCCACCAGTCGTAGCCGCCGTCCAGCACACGAACGTCGTCGACGCCGGCGTAGCGCAGGATCATCAGCGCGCGCGTGGCCGCGATCTGGCCCGCCCGGCGACCCGGCCATTTCTCATCTGCGTCGCCCTCGGTGTCACGGCCATAGACGACGACCGTGGTGTCGTACGTGACGCCCAGGGAGCGGAGCGCGGCCTCGATGACGTCGGGGGAGCGCCGGTTCCAGTCGACCGGGTCCTCGAGCCAGTTCGTGTCGAGATAGAGCGCGCCCGGGATATGGCCCTCGGCGTATTCCTCCGGGACCCCGAAGTTGACGTGGAAGAGCAGGAACTTCTCGTTGGGCGGCGCCTCCGGCGTCACGCCGTCCAGGACGTCGCGAAGCCACGGGATGTGGACGAGCTTCTCGTAGTTCGGGAGCCTCTCGACCGACAGGGACGGGTCGTCGGACCAGGCAGCGGCTCCATCTTCGTAGGCCCGCGCCTGAGGGACCCCGAGACCGGCCAGGGCCGCCACGAACGCGGCCGCGTCGGCGGGGCCGTCGCCGTAGACGACCACATCGCGATCGGCGGTGATCCCCTTCTCCCCGAAGAGTCGACGGACCTCGGCCTCATCGACGATCTGTAGCCAGCCGGCCGGGAAGGCGACAGCTCCCCGGATGTGGCCACCGCGGGCCTCGCCATCGAGCCGCCAGCCGTTGTAGGAGGCCAGAGGACGGACGTCTACGATGGTGCGTCGCGGCGCGTCCAGCCCTTCTCTGAGTTCGGCGGTGGTGATCGTGCTCATTGGTCCCTCGGTGTGTGACGGTGGAGGCAGACAAACAAAAACCCCTGTCGGTGCAGGGGTGTGGGGCGACGTTCGGCGTGCACAGCGGTTCGCACGCCTAGAGACACC
>JANMBS010000079.1:0-1755 GCA_031360525.1 Thermomicrobiales bacterium | reverse complement strand
GCCGCACGACGGATTCGAACGACCCAGCCACTGTGCCTTCGGCCCGGACGGCGCCCTGTACATCACGGACTTCGGCGAGATCGAGATCGCTCCGGAGAAGGCCGGCATCCGGGTCCAGGCCGGATCTGGGTCACTGTGGCGGATCCGGCGAGACGTGTCCAAGCCGGCAGGGCGAGAACCCGCACGGCCCACGGTGGTCCCGCTCTACGCCGCCCAGTACGCGCTATGGGCGGCCCTGGCCGCAGCTGCGATCGCGGCCGTCACGTGGGTCGTGCGTCGCCTGCTGCGGCGGTAGAGCGGGAATCACAAGAGCCGACCCCATCGGATCGGCTCTTGGACGTGCGGGCGCGGAGCGCCAACAGTTAGTTGGTTCGGATGGTGGCGAGTGGGGTGAAGCCAGTCCAGCATCCGCTGTCCAGACGAAGTGTCCCGACGCCGCCCGTGCCGCCGTCGCAGTAGACGGTCGGTGTCGCTGAACTCAGGACGACGCCATCGGGGTCGACATCGGTTCCAGCGGACGGCTGACCGACGAACGTCTGCGCGCCGACGTTGAGGGAGTCGTAGCCGCAGCCCGCAGCGGACACTGCGCACGCCGTCGTGTAGCCCATGGGCGAGGCGCCGTAGCCGCTCGTGTTGAACGCCACCGTCCAGATCAGGTCACGCGGTAGCAGGGTGCCGTCCAGATTGAACGTGATCTTGGTGGCGAAGCCGTTGTAGCAGGCCGCGTCAGCCGTGCTGTGCCACTTGCCCGCGTTAACCCCCGTGCAGTTCACGGAGTCGGCCGACGGGCGGAACGGGATGGCGAAGGCCTGGGTCTTGGTGACCACTGGAGAGCCGATCGGCTGCCCGCTCGTCCCATCCACGGCGTAGAGGTTCAAGGTGATCGGGTGGGAGAACGTCGCACCCGTGGCGGTGGCGCAGTCGCCTGCGTCCCAGCTGCCGGTCTGGCAGCCCCAGCTCGACATGACGATGTCGATCGAACCTGCCTTCCGCGGGCCCGAGGCGAGTTTGACCGAATCGCCGAACTCGCTCGTCTGCTGGGCCTGGAACGGCTGGCTGGGAACGTTGCCGGGGACGTTGCCCGGCACCGAGTTGTAGACGACCTTCTCCTTCGGCCCTGCCGCCGAAGCTACGCCGGCTGTCATTGCGACGAGTGCCGCGATCATCGTCAACGTGGACGCGATGCGCAGGCTGCGCTTGATAGATCCCATGGGCGAATAGCCTCTCCGTCGCCTCGCGGCGACCGTTGATCGTCGGCCCTTGCCAGGTGACTGGGCTCCGCGCAGGCGACCGTTTGTGGGCGCGCGTGCCGTCCGCCGATCCTGACGATGTGCCTCCACCATACCCCGGCGGTGCCCTTTTGGGAACCGGCGCGCCGCGGTCAGCACATTCCGGTGCGGCCACGACCGCGATATCCCCGAGGATGCGGAACTCGAGTCTCACATCGGCTCCCCGCGGCGGTGGGCCTGGAGAGACGCCCCTCAGTCGAGCGTGAAGTCGTCCGGGTCCTGGTAGCGGCCGCTGCGCTGGAACTCGATTTGCATCAGGACGTCGTTGAGCAGTGAGGACGCCCCGAAGCGGAACCAGTCGGGGGACATCCAGCGCGGGCCGAGGGTCTCGTACAGCACCACGAGGTACTGGATCGCCTCTTTCGCGGTGCGGATGCCGCCGGCCGGCTTCATCCCGACCTGGCGGCCGGTCGATCGCTCGAAGTCGCGGATCGCCTCGAGCATCACGAGCGTGACCGGGAGCGTG
>JANMBS010000064.1:0-5690 GCA_031360525.1 Thermomicrobiales bacterium | reverse complement strand
GCCGCAGCGTGCCCGCGGTGGCCCGCGCGCGGGTGGCGCGACGAAGGGCGGCGGCCGTCCACGCGGCGCCCGGTCCGGCGTCCGCTCGGCGACCAAACGCACTCGCCCGGTCGAGCCGGCCCCCGACGCGTGAGCGGGGAGGCGGCCGGCCAGACGACCGATCCCGTCCTCGCGCGGTTCCTCCGTTCCCTCGCCGCGCGCGACGCGTCGCCGCACACCCAGCGCGCTTACCGGACCGCCGTCGGCTCGTACCTCGACTGGCTCGCGGCGCGGGGCACGGACTGGCGGCGCCCGACCCGGGCCGATCTCCGGGCGTATCTCGGCGTGCTCGGGGAGGGTCGCGCGCGCTCGTCCGTCGCGCAGCGCCTCGCCGCCATCCGTTCGTTCCATCGCTGGGCCACGCGGAGCGACCTCGCGCCGGGCGACCCGTGGGGCGCGATCGCCACGCCTCGCCTGCCGCGCCGCCTCCCGCGTGTCCTCGAGGTCGAGCAGGTCGACGCGCTCCTGGCGGTCGTCGAGGCAGATCTCGACACGGTTCCGGGCGACGACCCCGAACACGCCGCGCTCCGCCTGGCGCGCGCGTTGCGCGATCGGGCGCTGGTCGAGACCGCGTACGCCGCAGGGCTGCGCATCAGTGAACTCGCCTCGGCGACGCTCGGCGCCCTGGACCTACGGCGCGGCGAGATCCGCGTCCTCGGAAAGGGCCGCAAGGAGCGCATCGGGCTCTTGGGGCGGCCGGCCCGCCAGGCGCTTGCCGACTACCTCGAGGACGGCCGGCCGATCCTGCTCGAGCGCTCCGGCGGCACGGATGCGCCGCCGGTCGAGATCTTCCTGAACCACCGCGGTCGCCCGCTCGGGGTGCGTGGCTTGCGCTATCGCTTCGACCGGCTGTGCGTGCGCGCCGGGCTTCCGGTCGGCGTGTCGCCGCACACGCTCCGGCACTCGTTCGCCACGCACCTCCTCGACGGCGGCGCCGACCTCCGCGTCGTTCAGGAATTGCTCGGCCACGAGAACCTGGCGACGACTCAGATCTATACACACGTCTCGCCCGGTCGACTCCAGGCCGCCTATCGGGAGGCCCATCCGCGGGCCCGGCGCGACCCCGCCCCGTGACCGCCGGCCAAGCCCTGGCCCGGGCCGGGATCGTCGTTTCGGGCGCCTTCCTCATCTCGCGTCTGCTCGGGTACGTCCGCTACGTCGTCATCGGCAACTCGGGCCTGCTCGCCGGCGACCTCGACACGTTCTTCGCTGCATTCCGCCTGCCGGACCTGATCTTCCAGCTCGTCGCCGCGGGGGCGCTGTCGTCGGCGCTCATCCCGATCGTCACAGCGCTTCTTGCCGGCGGCGAGGAGTCGCACGCCTGGCGCGTCGCGTCCACGGTCATCAACCTCATGCTCGTCGCGCTGACGATCCTGGCGACAGGCCTGTTCATCCTCGCGCCGGTGGTGATGGAGGCGATCACCCCGGGCTTCGGCCCCATCCAGCTCCACAAGACGGTGGAACTGACGCGGACGATGCTGCTCAGCCCGATCTTCCTGGCCCTCGGCGCGGTGGCGACCAGCGTCCTCAACTCCGGTGGCCGGTTCGCGGCCGCGGCGCTCGCTCCGATCGTCTACAACCTCGTGATCATCGCGGCGGCGCTGGTCCTCGTCGGGCCGTTCGGCGTGGAGGGCCTCGCCATGGGCGTCGTCGCCGGGTCGCTCGGACACCTCCTCGTTCAACTCCGACCGCTGGCACGTCTCGGGTTCCGCTACACGCCGCGGATCGACCGCCACGACCCGCAGGCGCGCAAGGCGGTGCTGCTGATGGCCCCCCGGGCGATCGGGCTGGGCGCCACGCAGATCACCTTCATCGTCGTGACGGCACTTGCCACGACGGTCGGCGTGGGCGCTCTGGCGGACTTCAACTTCGCCTTCGCGCTCCTGCAGATCCCGCTCGGGATCATCGGGATCCCGCTCGGCATCGTGGTCCTGCCGACGCTGTCGCGCGACGCGGCCGTCGGCCATGAGGTGTCATTCGCGACACTTCTCACCCGAGCCCTGCGGCTGCTCGTCTACGTCATGGTCCCGATCACCGCCCTGACCGTGATCGTGCGCCAGCCGGTCGTCGAGGTCCTGTTCGGGAGCGGCAAGATCTCCCAGCCGAACCTCGACCTGATCGCCTCGACACTGGCGTTCTTCGCGGTCGGCCTGACCGCGCATGCGCTGATCGCGGTCCTCGCCCGTGGCTTCTACGCTCGGCAGGACACGGTCACGCCGGTCCTCGCCGCGATCGCCGCCGTCGCGATCAATTCCAGCCTCGCGATCGTCCTCGTCGGCCCATATGGGTTGCAGGGCATCGCCCTGGCGATCGCCGCGGCGGCCTGGATCGAGGCGATCGCCCTCCTCGCCATCCTGCATCACCGGCTGCCACATTTCGAGCTGCGCGGGTTGGGACGAGTCGCGATCGAGGCGCTCGTCGGCAGTGTCGTCGCGGTGGCGGTGGCCTTCATGGCCGGGGGTTGGCTTGCCGGTGCGATCGGGCCACAGCCGGGGCGGCTCGTCCTCGCCGCCGAGGCCGTGCTCGTCAGCATCGTGTTCGGCCTCGTCTACGGCGCGATCTCGCTCGTGTTGCGGATCCCCGAACTGCCGTCTATCGTCGGGGTCATGGCCGACGTGCTCCGCCGCCCCGCCAAGTCGTGACGGCCGCCGATCCCACCTCGTGGGACGCGTTCGTCGAGGCGAGTGACCCCGGCTCCTACCTGCAAACGCCCGCTTGGGCCTCGGTCAAGGCCGTCAACGGCTGGACGGCCCATCGCATCAGCGCTGGATCGGAGAGCCCGATCGGTGCCCAGATCCTCGTCCGCCGCCCGCGCCCGATGCCGTGGGGCTTCGCTTACGCCTCGCGTGGCCCGGTCGCCAGCGAATGGACCCCCGACGCCATCGGCGCCTTCACTGCCGCCGTGCGCGGGGGGCTGCCGGCCGCGGCGGGACGGATCAGCCACCTGCGGATCGACCCCGAGATCGAGGCCGACGGACCGCTCGACCCCGACGGCGCGCTTCGGCGCGCCCTCCAGACGGCCGGCTGGCGACCCTCCGCGCCCATCCAGCCGAATGCGACCCGGGTCATCGACCTCCGACCAGACGAGGACGCGCTCTACAGCGACCTGCGCAAGAAATGGCGGCAGTACGTCAACAAGGCACGGACCGCGGGGATCACCGTGGTCGACGCGGATGGGGACCGGCTGGGCGAGTTCTACAGGATCTACCGTGAGACCGCGGACCGGGCCGGTTTCCTGATCCGCGCGGAATCCGCGTATCGCGACGTCTGGGAGGCATTCGCCCCGAGCGGCCGCGCCCGGCTCCTGTTCGCGCAGACGCCCGACGGGGAGCCGCAGGCGACGCTCTTCCTCGTCCGGGCCGGGCCGCGGGTCGTCGAGCCGTATGGCGGGATGACCGCGGCCGGCGGTGAGTCGCGCGCCAACTACCTGCTCAAGTGGGAGGCAATCCGCTCGTCGCGCGAGGCGGGCGCGACCAGCTACGACCTGTGGGGCCTCGCGACCGGCGGGATCGCGCACTTCAAGACCGGCTTCGGGGGTCGCGAGGTCCAGTACATCGGGGCATGGGACCTGGTCCTCAGCCCGCTCGGCCGGCGGGCCTACGAACTGGGCCAGCGGGTCCGGGTCCGGTGGTCGCGGCGGCGCGGCGGAGTCGCGACAGGCGGGAGCGCCGCGGCGTACGGGGCGGCCGATTGAATCTCCGGGACGCGCAGCCGGACGAGCTCGAGGACTGGGACGCCCGGACCGTCGAGGCGCCCGGCGGCCACGTCTACCAGTCGCGGGCGTGGGCGGCGCACCGCGAACGCTCTGGCTGGCAGCCGCGCTTCCTGGTCGACGATGCCGGCGGGCGCGCGCTTGCGCTGACCCGGCGGTGGCCCCTCGTCGGTGGGGGCAGCGCGTACATCCCGCGCGGGCCCGGACCCGTCGGCGCCGACGCTGCGGGCTCCGCGGTCCTGGCGGCGCGCCTGGTCGCCATCGGAGAGCTGCTCGCGGCCGACGGGATCGATGTCCTGGCGGCGGACCCCGAGGTCCCCGATGCCGAGACCGGGTTCCGCTCCGCGATCGAGGCCGCGGGGTTCCATCCGATCGAGGAGCTCCAGCCGTCGCGTCACCGTATCTCGCTCCCGCTCGCCGACCGGACCGAGGACGACGTCTTCGCCGGGGTCTCCAAGTCGACGCGCCAGCGGATCCGGAAGGCCGAGGAGACGGTCGAGAGGGTCGTTCGTCACGACGATCGCGTCGGCCCCGACGGGGCGGGTGACGGGTTCGCGACCCCGGATGAACAGCCCGAGGTGGCGCTTGATCGGTTCTACGATCTCCTCCTGCAGACCGGCGAGCGGCTGCATTTCACGTTCGGGCCGCGCGCGCCATTCGTCGCATGGTGGCGCGCGGCGCTCGAGGCCGGCCATCTCATCTACCTCGAGGCCTGGGGGATCCGGGGCGCGCGGATCGGCGGCCTGATCCTGTATCGGCACGGCGGTCGCCTGTCGACGGTCCACTCCGGCGACGAGCCCGAGGAGCGACACGAGACTCCCGGGGCGATGCACTTGTTAAGGTGGCGTGCCATCCAGCTGGCGATCCGCGAGGGGAGCAGCGAGATGGATCTCGGAGGGGTCGACGTCAGCGGCGCTCGCAGCGAACCGCATGAGGGCGATCCGCTGTACGGCCTCTACCAGCACAAGCAGTCGTTCGGCGGCCAGTGGCTCGAGCTGACCGGCGCCCACGAACGCGTCTTCGACCCGCGTGGCTACAAGCTCGGGCGCCTGGCGAGCCGGGCGGCACGATTGGTCCGCCGATGACCGGATCGACGATCGACGAGCTGCTCGCCGCCGCCGACCTGGCCGGGTCGGTCGAGCTAGGCAGCCTCATCGCACGCCTGACCGCCGAGGGTCGCCTCCGTGGCGCCCGACGCGACGGCCGGGCGATCGGGGCGGCCGGCCTGGCCGAGATCCCGGTCAACGGCGTGACCAATGATTCGCGGGTGGTCGGGGCCGGTTCGCTCTTCGTGGCCGTGCCCGGCCTCCACGCCGACGGACACGACTTCGTGGCCGCGGCTGCCCGGGCCGGAGCCTCGGTCGCGCTCGTGGACCGCGCCCTTCCCGATTTCGATCTGCCGCAACTGGTCGTCGAGCACACCCGGGCCGCCCTGGCCACGGCCGCCGCATGGTGGTACCGGGATCCGAGCGCCGAGCTGGCGGTCGTCGGGATCACCGGCACGGACGGCAAGACGACGACATCGTTCCTCGCAACGGCGGCGCTCGAGGCGGCCGGCATCCGGACGGGGATGACCGGCACGGCGGCCACCCGGATCGGCGGGATCCAGGAGGCCAACGAGGCTCATGCCACCACCCCGGAGGCACCCGGGCTCCAGCGTGCCCTGCGCGCGATGCTCGTCGCCGGCGACACGGCCGCCGTGATCGAGACGACCTCACACGGCCTGGCCCTCAACCGCGTGGATGCGATCGCCTACGACATCGCCATCCTCACCAACCTGACCCACGAGCACCTCGAGCTGCACGGCACGTGGGAGGCGTACCGCGACGCCAAGCTGAGGCTCTTCGAAAAGCTGGCGCGGCCGTCCCGGTCGGGCGCTTCTGACGCGACGCTGAACCGAAAGCCCGCCGCGTGGCCGGCCACCGGGATCGTCTACGCC
>JANMBS010000062.1:0-2793 GCA_031360525.1 Thermomicrobiales bacterium | reverse complement strand
GCCACGATCACGTTCCAGAACTACTTCCGGCTGTACGACAAGCTCGCCGGCATGACCGGTACGGCCATGACCGAGGCCGAGGAATTCCACAAGATCTACAAGCTGGAAGTGGTCGCCATCCCGACCCATCGGGAGATGGTTCGCGAGGACGCCGCGGACCTGGTGTACCGCGACGAGCCAGCCAAGTTCAACGCGCTGATCGACGAGATCGTCGAGATGCAGGAGGCCGGGCGTCCGGTCCTTGTCGGCACCGTGACGGTCGAGAAGTCCGAGATGCTGGCGACGATGCTCAAGCGGCGCGGCATCAAGCACGAGGTCCTCAACGCCAAGTTCCACGAGAAGGAATCGGGAATCGTCGCGCAGGCCGGTCGCTCCGGCGCCATCACCATCGCCACCAACATGGCCGGCCGCGGCACCGACATCCTGCTCGGCGGCAACCCGGCCGGACTCGCCTCCGAGTCCCTCCACAAGCGCGGCCTCAACCCGGCCGAGGTGGACAAGGAGACGATGGACACCGCCCTCGCCGAGGCCAGGTTGATCACCGAGGAGGACCACGACAAGGTCGTGGCTGCCGGCGGGCTGCACATCATCGGCACCGAGCGCCACGACTCGCGCCGCATCGACAACCAGCTCCGCGGCCGTGCCGGCCGCCAGGGCGACCCCGGGTCGTCGCGCTTCTACCTGTCCCTCGAGGACGACCTGATGAAGCGCTTCGCAAGCGACCGTGTCACGGGGCTGATGGAGCGGCTCGGCCTCGACGACGACGTCGCCATCGAATCGCGCCTCGTCTCACGCACCATCGAATCGGCGCAGAGCCGCGTCGAGGGCTTCAACTTCGACATCCGCAAGCGGGTCGTCGAGTACGACGACGTCATCAACAAGCAGCGCGAGACGATCTACGCAGAGCGCGACAAGGTCCTCCACAACGAGGACCTGACCGAGACAGTGCAGATCTTCCTTGACGACGAGGTGGATGCGCTGGTCGACAGCCATCTGATCGGCGAGGACCCCGGCGAGTGGAACCTCGAGGGGCTGTCGGCCGCGTTGGCGGCGATGGGCCTGACCGGCGAGGGCACGACGGCCGACGACCTCTGGGAGGTGCACGGTCGCGACGCCATCGCGGAGCACATCCGGGAGCTGGCCGACGAGAAGCTGGCGGCCAAGTCGGCCGAGGTCGGCGAGGAGGACTGGAAGACGGTCGAACGCATGGTCCTCATCCGCACCATCGATTCGCTGTGGGTGGAACACCTCACCGAGATCGATGACATGCGGCGCGGGATCGGCCTGCGCGGCTATGCCCAGCAGGACCCGCTCAACGAATTCAAGCGCGAGGCCTTCCAGCTTTACGACGAGCTGCGCGGTCTCATCCGTCACGGCGTCGCGAGCTCGATCTTCCGGGTGACCGTCACGCGCCAGCCAGTCCCGAACGCGGAGGGCGGGGACCCTGCCGTGGCGGCCTCGCTCGCCCGGGGAGCGGCAGCACTGACCGGCTCGAACGGCGCCAACGCCCGGGCGGGCGGGGCCACGACACCAGGCGACGGCGGCGGCGCGGATGCGAGGGTCCCGGCCATCGCCGCGGCTGGTGGTTCGGCCATCCTGCGCGGCGGACCGCCCCCGCCACCCACAAGTCGGCCGATGCGCGCTTCACTCGGGGACCAACCAGTCACAGGCGACGGCGTCGGGCCGGCCGCCGGGGGCAGCGGACCCAAGCCGGGGTTCACGCCCGGCGGCGAGCGGATCGGACGGAACGATCCCTGTTGGTGCGGGTCGGGCGCGAAGTACAAGAAGTGTCACGGGCGCTGAGCGCGACTCCGCGGCCCTCGCCCGACCCCACGTGACGCCTCGATCGCTCTTGCGCGACCTGTCGAAGGTCGGGCTGCTCGCCTGCGTCGCGGTCGCGCTGGTCGGGTCCTATGCGACGTTCCGGGTCTGGAGCCAGGGCGAGCGCGACGAGAGTCGGCCAGCCGACGCCATCGTCGTGCTGGGGGCGGCCCAGTACGACGGCCGGCCCTCACCGCTGTTCCAGGCCCGGCTCGATCACGCCGTCGAACTGTATGAGGCGGGCATCGCCCCGCGCCTGATCCTGACCGGCGGGAAGGCCGACGGCGACCGGACGACCGAGGCGGCCAGTGCCGCGGCCTACGCCATCGATCACGGCGTCCCGCCCGCCGCCATCCTGCTCGACCAACAAAGTCGCACCACCCTCGAATCGGTCCGTGCCGTCGGGCGCCTGCTGCGAGCCAACGAGCTGGAGGACGCCGTGTTCGTCTCGGATCGACCGCACATGCTGCGCGTCCTACGCATGGCCGCTGACAATGGCATCCAGGCCTGGGGCTCACCGACCTCGACCAGCCCGCTCGAGCGCGATCCGGTCCGCCAGATCGATGCCACCCTGCATGAGCTCGGGGCTCTTGCGCAGTACTTCCTGAGCGGCAGCGCGTCCTGAGGCGTTCCCCCTGACGGTCGAATCCGAGATGGAACGTATTTTCCTCTTGGCTCTGGGGGTTTGGCCCGATATACTGTGCCAAAACCCGTCGAAAACGGGCCCAAGGCCCACGACACCACCGCACCTGTCCCCCGTCCGCCCCTTGCCCACCACAGAGAAAGGGAGCCCGTGAAGCAGGCTGAGGAAGCATCGTTCGTCGATCTCATCGCCTGCGAGCGTGACTGCCGGTCGTGCAGTTATGCGGCAGCCCTCGATTGCGACGGCAACTGCGGCGTCTGCCCGCACAACGGTTACTGCCCCTGTGTGAACCCCGTCGTCGCCCGAAGCAAGACCGCGCTGCGCCTCAT
>JANMBS010000335.1:0-3271 GCA_031360525.1 Thermomicrobiales bacterium | reverse complement strand
GCTCGCCAACTCGCCGAAGTCCGCGCGGACGGCGCCGTCGATTACGTCGTGCCCGATGGGATCGCGACCATCGACACGACGCAGCCCGGCGCGACGTGGGGGATCGACCGGATCGACCAGAACAAGCTGCCGTTGAGCGGGACCTTCGCCTACTCCAATACGGGCGCCGGCGTGACGGCATATGTCATCGACACGGGCATCCGCCTCAGCCACACCGAGTTCGGAGGCCGTGCGTCGTCCGGGTGGGACTTCGCGGACAACGATGCGGACGCGTCCGACTGCAACGGCCACGGCACGCACGTCGCGGCCACGATCGGCGGTACCACCTACGGAGTCGCCAAGGGCGTGGCCCTGGTCGCGGTGCGGGTCCTCGACTGCAGTGGATCGGCCCCATGGTCCGTGGTCATCGCGGGTATCGACTTCGTCACCGCAGCGCACCAGCCCGGACAGCCGGCCGTTGCCAACATGAGCCTCGGTGGGGGCGCCAACCTGGCAGTGGACCAGGCGGTGCGCAACTCGATCGCCGATGGCGTCTCATACGCGGTCGCTGCGGGCAACGCGAACGCCACCGCCTGCGCGTTCTCACCCGCTCGCGTGGCGGAGGCGATGACCAGCGGAGCCAGTACCTCCACGGACGCCAAGGCTTCCTTCTCCAACTGGGGGTCCTGCATGGATTGGTTCGCGCCCGGGCAAGACATCACCTCAGCCTGGAACTCCTCGGATTCCGCCACCAACACGATCAGCGGCACCAGCATGGCCTCGCCACACACGGCCGGAGTCGCCGCACTCTATCTCCAGTCGTTCCCGGCAGCGTCACCGGCATCTGTTCGGAATGCGTTGGCGTCGGCCGCCACACGGAGGGTCATCTCGGGCCTCCATCGGCTGCTGAATCCGGGTACCCCGAACCTGCTCCTCTTCACGAACTACTGAGCGGCGCGGCGCGCCGCTACGGGGTCAGGCACGCATCGGAAAGGAGGGACCGCGGAAGATCGATCCGCCTTGACACGTGCAAGGCGTCAGCCACGGAGATCCTGTTCTGGAGGGAATCGCATGTTCAGGAAGCGACTATCTGTCCTTGTCGGGCTGCTGCTGGTCGGCAGCCTCGCAGTCGCCGCGCCAGTGCTGGCAGCGGCGCCGGCCAACGATACCTATCCAAGCCGAGCGGCCATTAGCCTCGGCTTCACCGATACGGTCGACACCACCCAGGCGACGACCGACAGCAACGATGTCGAAATCAATGCCGGCTGCGGCGCACCCGCGACCGCCGCGAGCGTCTGGTACTCGCTGACCGCGACGGCCAACATGGGCATCGTCGTCGATGTGTCGGCCTCGAACTACTCCGCCGGAGTGATCATCGCCAGCGGGAGTCCGGGCAGCTTCACTCTCGAGAGGTGTGGCCCGGGTGCATCCGCGTGGTCCGCGATCAGTGGCGTGACCTACACGATCCTGGCCTTCGATGATCAGCTGGACGGCGCCGGGAATGGCGGCACCCTCCGGATCAATGTTGCGGTGGCACCACCGCCCCCCGAGTTGTCGCTGACGGTCAACCCGCGCGGGACGTTCGACTCGCACACCGGCTCCGCCAGGATCAGTGGAACCGTGACCTGCACGGGCCAGGCGGAGTTCTCCTTCATTGACGTGTTCGTCCGCCAGAAGGTCGGTCGGATGTTCATCGACGGCGAAGGTTTCATCGAAGGCTTCGCCTGCGACGGCACGACGCAGGCCTGGTCCGTCGACGTCTTCGGGTTCAACGGGATCTTCAAGGGCGGCCGCACGGTCACGCTGACGTTCGCTGTCGCCTGCGGAGCGTTCGAATGCGGTGTGGGCTTCGACCAGTCGATCGTCAGGCTATCCGGGAGCCACGGGCGAACCTAGCCCCTCGCAGGTGGGGGGCCAGGATCTCCACAAGCGGCCGCCGTGGCTTGGTGAGTACCACCGGCCTCGGCGGCTTCTCCTACGACCGGGGCCGTGCTGTCGGGGCCCCTCGCGGCCAGAGTCGCCGCCAAACCGGCAGGCAACGGAGCGTTCGGCTACCTCCGTGCATCGGTCCACGTCGAACGTGCGGTTGGCGCGGCGCCACTGAGCGCGCCGTGCGTTTGACACGTGGCGTGGTGGCTCCGACACTTCGCTGCACTCCCCCATCCCGTAGGGTTGCGCTCTAGGCCCAGTGCAAAGGAGTCCCATGGATCGATTGAAGCGATTGCTTGCCCCGACCACCACCGTCCGAGCGCATTGCGACCTGCCCTGCGGCGTCTACGATCCCGAGCAGGCTCGGATCGAGGCCGAATCGTGCTTCCGGATCATGGAGAAGTACCAGGCCAACTCGGACGAGACGTTCCGCGCCCGGGCGATCGGGATCAAGGAGGAGCGGGCCGAGCTCGTCAAGCATCACCTCGACGTCCTGTGGCACGACTACTTCAAGCCCGAGCACGTCGAGAAAGTCCCGAACCTCCACGAACTGTTCTGGAACGCGACCAAGGCCGCCTCGAAGGTGAAGGCCTCGGTCGATCCAGCCGACGGCAAGAAGCTGCTCGACCTGATCGATGAGGTCGACGCGGCATGGAAGACGACCGGCGGCGAAGAGAAGACCCGGGTCGCCGGCCGGCCGGGCTGACCAGTCCCGGGCCGAGGTGCCCGGCTCGATGACCCAGACACCCGAGAAACCGCGGAAGCCCCGTCGATCGGCGGGGCTTCGACGCGTCCGAGGGCCGTGGCGGGTCGCCGTCGTCGAGGCCAGCATGGCGCCCGCCATCGAGCCCGGCGACTGGCTGCTGGTCGACCCGACCACCGTCGGTTGGCCGCGCCGGGGGTCGGTGGTCGTCTTTCGCGAACCCGATGACGGCGGGCTGGCGGTCAAGCGCGTCGCCGCCGGCCCTGGTGACCGGGTGGCCTTCGCCCAGGGGTACCTCGAGCTGGCCGACGACGAAGCCTGGCTGCTGAGCGATGCGACGACCGAGACCGCGGCGGGACGCGGCTTCGGCGAGCCGATCGATTCGCGGGTGTACGGGCCGGTTCCGGTCGAGATGCTGGTCGGGCGGGCCTGGTTCCGATACGCGCCGCTCCGGAGGTTGGGCCGGATCCCGCGCCCCGGCTAGCGCGCGACGCTGTGTCGCCCCGCGTCGCGCATCGCTTGCCGTCGCGTGTCGCGCCGCGCGGTCCGGCCGGCCGATGCCCGGACGGGCCGCATATCCTCGGACTCCGCCCAGGAGCCGACGATGACCAGCGAAGCCGCCTTCGATCCGACCGCCCCGCTCGCGGGACCGCCCGAGCC
>JANMBS010000582.1:0-2404 GCA_031360525.1 Thermomicrobiales bacterium | reverse complement strand
AGCGGCCTGCGTCGCGAAGAGAAGACCCGGGCTCGTGATCAGGACCGACAGGCTCAGGCCGTCGGGGCGGAAATACGGGAAGTCCGGGATCACTGTCGGCAGGTGGAGGAGGAAGTAGTCCAGGTTCATCGGCAGGTGGGCGATCGAGAAGAGCCCGAGCGCCCGGTTCGCCTCGAGGAACGCCGGAAGGGTCGCCAGTCCGTACCCGGATTCCAGCGGTGACCCGAAGCGGACCTGGTTGTAGGCAAAGAACGCGACGATGGCCGGCAGGACGCCAAGGGCGAGTCCGGCCCAGGCGCGCACCCGCTCCGGGCGGGCGACCGAGGCGAGGTAGCCGCCGGCGACGTCAGCCGTCACGATCGCCTGGCGCGGTTCGAGCATGAGGGCATAGAACGGGATGGCGAAGGCGAGCGGGGCACGGGACAGGAACGCCGCCCCGGCCAGCAACCCGATGAGCCAGGCGCGCTGTTTGCCCCACAGCTCGATGAGGCAGGCGAACGTCAGGATCGTTGCGATCAACTGGCCGGTGTGCCAGACGCCGCCACGCGTCGTGATCCACAGGACCTGCGTGGAGAACCCGAACAGGATGGTCAGCGCGAGCCGGTCGACCAGTCTCCGAACGCCGATCCGCGCCAGCAGCATCCAGCACAGCCCGACCCCGAGCGCGGCGAGGACCGCATTGATCCCAGACTCGGTCTGGTCTGTGGTCATCGCGCCGAGGAGCGCCACCAACGGCATGAAGACGACGGCCGGGAACGGCGCGAAGGGGACGTAGAATCGCCCGTCCTGGATGATCACGTCGTACGGCCCGGGTTGGAACTCCAGCCACGTGCGGCCGTGGAGGAATGCGTCGGCGAGGTAGAAGAAGTCGCCGCGCCCGGCGTCGAAGTTCCGGTCCGCGAACCAGTAGATCACTGCCGAGACCGCGACCACAACGAGCCCGACGACGACACCCCGGTCGAAGCGGCGCCGCTCCATCCATCCGGTCACGCGCTGCTCACATGGGTGACCGCCTGGCGTGCGCGGACCCCCACCCCGAACGTCGCGCCGAGCGCGACCGCGAAGGAGAGCGGGTAGACGACGGCGGGCGTGAACCCGATCAGAGGCACCGCCGTCGCGAGCGGGATGAGGACCGCCCACCACCGACCGGCCGCGCAGAGGTAGGCGACCGGGAGCAACAGGAGCATCGCGTAGTGGTCCCACAGGATCGGCGAGAGCAGTTGGCTCGCGATGACCGCGACCAGGTAGGAGGCCTCCGCGGTCGCCCAGCGCGCCGCCGCCACGACCGCGCCCACGACCAGCACCGTGCAGGCGAGTTGGAGCAGCGAGGCGAGCTCGGCCGAGAGTCCCGACTGGTAGGCCACCGCGCCGGGCGTGAAGTTATGCTCGGTGGTGATGGGGTCACCGACCTGCCGCACGAGCAGCGCGAAATCCGACCACGAACCGGTCCCGGCGAGAAGGGTGGCGGCGACCGCCAGGCCCGCCAGAACGACCGCGCCGGCCGCGACCGCAGCCCAGCGTCGGGTCAGGATCGCCCACACGAAGATGATCGCCGGCTGCAGCTTGATCGCCGTGCCGAGCGCCGCGCTCGCGCCCAGCCGGATCGGATCGTCCAGCCAGCGCCAGCCGATCGCGAACAGCAGGAACAGGATCGGTCCGACCTGCCCGAGCTTCACCGCGTAGGCGAACGGCCACGATAGCCCGGCCAGCAGGACGATCCACCAGCGGACCGTCCGCGTCACCGGCATGACCACGACGCCGACCAGGAACGACCCCAGGAGGATCGCCGTCCAGGTCCAGACCGCGGTCGTAGCCGTCAGTAGCCCGAACGGCAGGATGAGCGGAGCGAACGTCGGCGGGTAATAGAAGAGCCCGAACCCGCCGGTGGTCTGGAAGCTCATGTCGTAGAGCGGCTGGCCGTTCAGGAGGCGCACCGCGGCCTGGTGGTAGGCGAGGAAGTCGAAGCCCAGCTTTTCGCCGGCCGCGACCACCGATGCGCCGACGACGGCGACGAAGACGAGGCAGGCGACGATCGGTAGCGCCGCGCGACCGAGCCGGGCCAGCGCCGGTTGATCCATCACGTCCTGGATGCCGCACCCCGCCCGCTGGCACGGTGGATGACCGGGATGCGCAGGAGATCCCAGGCGACGCGCGCGGCGAGCCCCGGACTGGCGCGCATCCGCGAGCCGCGCTTGTCATACCAGCGGATGGGCACGATCGCGATCCGGTACCCACGCCGCCGAGCGAGGTAGATCAGCTCGACGTCGAAGACGATGCTGGTGACCTTCTGGCGCCCGAACAGATCATGCGCGGCTGCCCGCGTGAAGCCCTTGAAACCGCACTGGGTGTCCTGTACCGGGCCGACCACCCAGATCGACGCGAGGGCATGGAAGACCTTGCCCAA
>JANMBS010000512.1:0-3189 GCA_031360525.1 Thermomicrobiales bacterium | reverse complement strand
TCGAAGGTGTCCTTGGCGAATGTCCCGCCGAACGGCAACTCCATGTGGGTATGAACGTCGATCCCGCCCGGGATGACGTAGCGACCGGTCGCGTCGATGGTCTCGTCCGCGGTCACTCCTGCCGCTGCGAGGTCGGGACCGATCTGGGCGATGGTTTCGCCGTCGATGAGGATGTCAGCGTCGGACGACCCGACGGCGGTGACGATCGTCCCGTTCTTGATGAGCGTGCGCATCGGACCCTCCACGAGGCACTCGGCAGCCGGTCAGGAGGGCCATCGTAGGGGAAGGGCGTGGTGCTCGCCTACTACTCGCGCCTGCGGGACCGACCTCTCGACCGCGGCCGTAGCCAGACGCCTGCTACGAGTCCGCCGAAGAGGAGCACGACCAGGGCCAGTGCGGGTTGCGGGTCGCGGCGCTCGCCGGCATCTGGCGAGAGTTCCGTCGAAGTCGCTGGAGCCGTCGGGATCGGCCGCCCCGTCGACGGACTGCCGGCGGTACGTGGCGGCCTGGGTGTCGGGTTGGCTGCCCGCGGTGGTGCCGTGGGCGCCGGTCGAGGCGTAGGCGTCGCAGGCGCCAGGGCGCGCGGGGCCAACTCGCCGACGATGGCGCTCGGCTGGATGCTGCGATCCTGGTTGCGATTGCCCGAACCGTCGAGCTGCAGCGTGCGCATGTGCCAGGGCGCGCCCGACACCTCGCCGGCGCCGTCGCGCGCGCCGCCGGACGCCATGTTCCAGAACCGTGACTGGGCGAGATGCCCGCCCCATGCCAGGAGCACCGCGGACCCGCTGGAATCGAAGTGGACGACGAACTCGGCTGTGCTGCTACCGGACGTCGATCCTGCATGCACGGGGCCGCTGATGGAGCTGACCGTCCCGCCCCAGATCGTCAGCCGGCGTGAGACGCCGGAATACTCCTCGGCATCGCGAACGGACAGCCCGTCGGTCGAGAAGCCGTCAGACGGGAAGGCGGTCGCCCGCGATCCGGGCAAGGACGGGCACATCGAGGAGACGCCACCGCCACCCGAGCCGCACATTGACGGCGAGACCCAGCCGGAGTAGAGCGCCAGGAAGTCGTATGCCTTGTGCCCCCCGGCGGTGAAGTCGTACTGGATCCGGATCGTGTGGCTGCCGGCCTTGAGGCCTTCGATGGCCAGCCGGAACGGCACGATCCCGCCTTCGGGGTAGCGGGTGTTGTTGCCGTTCAGGTTGCCGTTCTGCCAGGCCGGCGCGACCGTTGCCCACTGGTCGAGGTTGACGCCGGCCGCGGCACGGACCTGGGTCACGCCCGGTCCGCCTGGCGCCAGCGACAACACCATGATTGCCGCGACGGCGACGGCTGACAACGCAGACCGCTGCGACGTGAGAACGATCCGACCCGACATGATGGCCTCGGTGACGACTCACACGATCGTCACCAGCAGCGGCCCGGTGTCAAGTAGCCCATCCTGGCCAGGGACCGCCCCGCACTCCCCCGCACGGGCACCGTCGGCAGGCCCAGCGGCGCTGGTGGTGACCGCTCACACCGCTCGGCACGGCGCGGCCGTCGGGACCGTCAGGCCGGGCTAGGTGAAGGCGGGGATGACGTCCCGCCCGTAGGCCTCGAGCTGCGCCTCCTCGTCGCCGTTCATCAGGTAGACGTTGAACTGGTCGACGCCCGCCGCGGAAAGTTCGCGGAGTTTCTCGATGTGCTCGTCGGCCGGACCCAAAACGCAGAATCGGTCGGTCACTTCGTCCCCGACAAAGCCCGCGTTGGACGAGCCGACTTCGGCGTGGTGGAGATAGTCGTATCCCTCGCGGTCGCGGATGTAGCCGGTGAGGCTGGCGGGCAGTTCCTCGCGCGGGTACTTGTTGACGAGGTCGACCACGTGGTTGGAGACGAGCGCCGGGAACCAGCGCGTCCGTTCGCGACCGACCTCACGCGAGCCGACGTAGGCGGCCGCCGCAGATTGGATGAGGATCGAGGAGGGATCCCGCCCCGCCGCCACCGCCGCCTCGCGCACGTGGCCGACGAACCAGCGGATGAGGTCGGGGTCGGCGAGTTGGAGGATGAGGCCGTCCGCGACGCGACCGGCCATGGCGAGTGCCATCGGCCCGTACCCGGCGACCCAGACGGGGAGCGTCCACTTCCCGGTCCATGGCAGTTCCAGGTCGGTGCCCTCGAAGGCGATGGTTCGGCCCTCGACGAGCGCCTTGATGACGACGATCGCCTCCTCGAGCGTGGCCATCGTCGTCGGTGGCTTGCCCAGGACCCGGCGCGCGGAGTCGCCGCGTCCGATGCCGAGGTCCATCCGCCCGCCCGAGAGCTCGTCGAGCACGGCCAGGGTGGACGCCGTGACCGACGGCTCGCGCGTCCCCGGGTTGGTCACGCAGGTCCCGAGGCGGAGGCGCGTCGTGGCCTGTGCCATGAGCGTCAGCAGTGGGTACGGATCGCGCCAGATGACGTGGCTGTCGAAGATCCAGCCGTAGTCGAAGCCGGCCGCCTCGGCCTGCTTCGTCAGGGCGACCGTGCGCTCGATGGTGTGGTCGGGCTTGAGTGTGAAGCCGAACTGCATGGGCCTGTGCCTCCCGCCGGACGAACGCGGCTCGGCCGTCCTCCTCCAGACGGCCGAGCCGGGGGCATGGTCGAGGGTCCCTACGGTCTTGTCAGATCCGCGTATGCATCGGGTCGACGGTCGCGGTAGAACTGCCATGTGTTGCGGACCTCGGCGATGCGGTCCAGGTCGAGGTCGCGGACAACGAGCTCCTCGTCCTGGTTGCTCGCCACGTCGCCGACGAACTGGCCACGGGGATCGACGAAGTAGCTCTGGCCGTAGAAGTCGTCGTCGCCGTATTCGGCTTCGATGCCGACCCGGTTGATGGTCCCGACGTAGTAGCCGTTGGCGACCGCGTGGCTGACCTGCTCGATCCGCCACAGGTACTCCGACAGGCCGCGCGAGGTCGCGCTCGGGATGAGGACGATCTCAGCGCCGTTGAGGCCGAGGGCGCGGGCGCCCTCGGGGAAGTGGCGGTCGTAACAGATGTAGACGCCGATCTTCCCGACGGCGGTCTCGAAGACCGGGTAGCCCAGATTGCCGGGCCGGAAGTAGAACTTCTCCCAGAAGCCCTTCACGTGCGGAATGTGCGTCTTTCGGTACTTGCCGAGGTACTTGCCATCAGCGTCGATCACCGCCGCGGTGTTGTAGTAGATGCC
>JANMBS010000503.1:0-2324 GCA_031360525.1 Thermomicrobiales bacterium | reverse complement strand
CGGCGGTAGAGCGCGAGCAGGTCCGCCTGTCCGAGAGGCCCCTCATTGGCCATCGTCACGCGCAGCAGTACCTCACGTTCGCGGTCAGCGTCGCGGATGGCTCGATAGCCGGCGGCTCGCTTGGCGCGACCGGCCTCGCGGGCCAGTTCGGCGCGCTCGTTGAGCATCGCCACGAGGCGGCGGTCGAGGGCGTCGATCTTCTTGCGCAGGCGGCGCAGCTCGGCCGTCTCGAGGGCGCGGGGCGTGCCCGACGAGCGGTCAGGCACGCGCGCCACCGAACCGGCGGGCGATCGAATCGAGCGCCAGGTGATAGCCCCGCGCCCCCTGGCCCACGATCGACTCGAGGGCTATGTCGTGCAGGTAGTTGACCTTGCGGAACGGTTCGCGCCGGGCGGGATCCGAGAGGTGGACCTCGATGAACGGCCGCTGGGTTGCCAGCAATGCGTCGCGCAGCGCGATGCTCGTGTGGGTCAGGCCACCGGCGTTGACGATGGCGACGTCGAAGTCGCGCCGGTGGAGGCGGTCGATCAGGAACCCCTCGTGGTTGGACTGGAAGAAGTCGACAGCCAGGCTCAGCTCGGCCGCCCGGGCCGAGATCCCGGCATGGATCTCCTCGAGCGATTCATAGCCGTAGATCTCCGGCTCGCGCGTGCCGACCAGGTTGAGGTTCGGACCTTCGAGGACGAGGACCGTGGTCATCGCGGGCTCCCGGTCGAGGCGGCCAGCAGGCCGGCGGCGGCCCGCTCGACGAGCCCCGGGTCGAGGTCGTCGCGGATGACCACCCCGTCGGCGGTCGGGAGGACCCAGCGGAGGCGGCCCTCAGCGTGCTTCTTGTCAGAGGCGAGGTGGTCCATGACCGTCGCGAGCGGGTAGGGGAGTGGCTCGTTCGCGAGCCCGAGGGCGTCGAGCAGCCGGCCGATGCGCGCGGCACGCTCCGGCGGCGTGACACCGGCCTCGACACCGATCCGTGCTGCCGCCCGGAGGCCGTAGGCGACAGCCTCGCCGTGGAGCAGGCCGCCATATCCGCCGGCGGCCTCGACGGCATGCCCGAGCGAGTGTCCGAGGTTGAGCGTGATCCGGCCGCTCGACGCACCGCGCTCGCGCTCGTCGGCGAGGACGACCTCGACCTTGGCCCAGCCCGCTCGCTCGACGAGTTCGGCGAGGACGCCGGTCGTGCGGACCGCCTCGTCGCCGCGTGCGACCGCCGGCCCGTCGGTCTCGAGCAGTTCGAACAGCCGCTCGTCGCCGAGCGCCGCCATCTTGACCGCCTCGCCGAGCGCGGCCCGCGTCTGGCGCTCGGGGAGTGTCCGCAGCATCGCGATGTCGATGATCACCGCGCTCGGCTGGTGGAAGGCGCCGACGAGGTTCTTGCCCTCGGGCAGGTCGACCCCGGTCTTCCCCCCGATCGCCGAGTCGATCTGGGCGACCAGCGTCGTCGGCACCTGGATGATCCGCACGCCACGGAGGTAGACCGCGGCCAGGAAGCCGGCCGTGTCGCCGAGCGCGCCGCCCCCGACCGCCACCAGCGGCTCGGAACGCTCCACGCGCAGGCCGGCCAGTTCGCGCGCCGCGCCCTCGACCACGTCGAGTCGCTTGGCGGCCTCACCCTGGGGGAGCAGCACGTGGGCCACCTCGCGGCCGCGCTTGCGGAGACCGTCTGCCAGCCGCTCCCCGACGGCACTCCAGGCGCCTGGCTCGCTGACCAGGATCGCCCGCCGGGCACGCAGCGCGTCCAGTTCGGCGCCGAGGGCGTCGACCGCGATCCCCTCGCCGAGGATGAACCGCCCGATCGGCGTCGACGTACGCAGCAGCGTCGTCCCGTTTCCGACAAGGTCCGGCCGCCGCAGTTGGGCCTCGACCGCGTCGACGACGCCGTGGACCTCGGCGACGCCTGAGTGGTGGATGTCGGTGGCGCCATAGAACCGTTCGCGCCTGGCGGCCAGGTCGCGCAGTGTCCCGATCGGGTCGCGACCGGTGACCAGAGGCCGGACGTTCGGCGAGCGACGCAGGCGCTGGGCGAGGACCTCTGGGCGGCCATCGAGCCAGACCGTCGTCCGCCCGCGGTAGAGCGCCCAACGATTGCGCGGATCGACGACCGCACCGCCGCCGGTCGAGATCACGCGCCGGACGTCGGGTGCCGCGTCGGCCGGGCCGAGGTCGACGATCGCCGTCCGCTCGAGGGTCCTGAAGGCCGTCTCGCCGTCCTCGGCGAAGACCTCGGAGATGGTCCGACCGGCCGCCGCCTCGATCCGCTCGTCAAGATCGATGAGGGACGCGCCGTGGCGGTTGGCGAGCCGTCGCCCGACGACGGTCTTGCCACTCCC
>JANMBS010000499.1:0-2174 GCA_031360525.1 Thermomicrobiales bacterium | reverse complement strand
GCCGAGACGAGACGCCGTCTTCTGGCACATCGAGGAACCGATCTGGCGGGCGGACCTGTTCACCGAGGTCGGCGGCCGCGGCCCGTACGACGCCGCCCACTACCACCCGACCTTCGACGGGCTGACGCCGTGCGAGCGCGTCTCCGACGATGCGATCGAGGCCGACCCGCTCGGCTGGGTCATGGACCGACTCGTGGACCTGCCGGCGGCGCTGACCGAATCCGGCCATGCCGACCTCATCGGGGCGCTCGATCCTGGACTGGTCCGGCAGGCGATGCCGGCCATCCGTGCGAGCATCGAGGCGACGCTGGCCTACGAACCGGCCGATCCGCCCGCCGGCGACTGACCGCCCGGGGCGTCGTTCGGCCTCGCGACCCGCGCCATACCACGCCCCGAGTATCCCTAGCCGTCGTACCGGGTGTCAATGCGGATTGTCAACAATCCATGCCAACCGCTAGGCTGCCTCAGTGACGACGACGCAGGCCCGGGCGCCGCGATGATGCCTTCCGGCAGCGTTTCGACGCCGCCGTCCGGGCCGGCACGGCGCCCGTTGCGTGTCGGTGTCGTCGGTCTCGGGCACTACCACGTCACAGGCTGGCTCGAGACCCTCGAAGGGTTCCCCGACGAGCTCGAGATCGTGGCGCTCCACGATCCCGATCCGGAACGCGGCAGGATGCTGGCGCCGGTCCATCACGACCCGTCGCTGCGGCCGGCGCTCGGCGAGGCGTACCGGGCCGTGCCGTTCGAACCCAGCCTCGAGCGGCTGATCGCCACGTACGACTTGGACCTCGCGCTCGTGACCCTGCCCAACGCGGACGCGCCCGCCGCCATCGAGCGCCTGGCGGCGGCCGGCATCCACCTGATCGTCGACAAGCCGGCGGCACGGTCGGCGGCGGAATTGCGTCCGGCCGTCGCCGCGGTCCGGGCCGCCGGGGTCCGGGTGGTGGTCGGGCTGACCCGCCGCTACACGCCGGCAGCGCGGGCCGCCCGCGAGCTGATCGCGACCGGCGGGCTCGGCCGGCTGATCGCCGCCGAGGCCAGCTTCGCCACGTCGTCCGTGGCGGTGCGCGATCCGAGCAACCTCCTGTTCGACGCGGAACGAAGCGGCGGCGGGGTCCTCAGCTGGCTCGGCGTGCACGATGTCGATGCCTTGCTCTGGCTCAGCGGCGAACCGATCACCGAGGTTGTCGCGTTGACCGGTAGCCTCGGCCACGAGGCCCTTGCGGTGGAGGATGTCGTCACGGTCGGCGTCCGGTTCGCCGGGGGCGCGGTGGGGACCATCCACGGCGGCTACGACCTGCCGGCGCGCGCCTATCGCGGACGGTTGGCCCTGCGCGGCCTCGAGCGGTCGGTCGAGCTGGCCGGCGACGACTCGCTCGTGATCCTGGCTCGGGGCGACGACGGCACGCTGGCCGAGACGCGCGAGACCTTCGCCGTGACGCCGGCCGCGGGCTACGGCGCACAGGGCCGCGCGGCGGTCGCTGATCTGCTCGGCGCGATCCGCGACGGCCGCGAGACCGAAGCGCCGATCGAGGCGCTCGTCAGGGCCCTCGAGGTGATCGATGCCGCCTACCGATCTGCTCGGACGGGTCGTCTCGTCAGGCTCGATGGTTGATGACCACGTGGAGGGTTCGATGACGGAATCCGGCTTCATCGACGTCAATGTCCAGGTCGGCCCGCTGGCCGGCGGAGCGCGCGGGGCGCCGCTCGAGACCGTCGTGCGCGAACGCGACGGACACGGCATCCGCCGCTCGCTGGTCCGGCACCGGACGGCCCTGCTGGGTGAGGCCGAGCTCGGCAACCGGATGCTGCTCGAGGCGATCGGCGGCGATCCGGGCTTCGTCCCGGTCGGCGTCCTGTCGGTCGATCGGGCCGATGTCGTCGACACCGCCGCGCCGATCGCCGGGCAGGTGGCCGCATTCTGGCTGGAGGGCAGGGCGGCACCGGGCAGCAGCCTGTCGGCCGAACCGATCGTGCGCGCCGCGGCGCTCACCGGGAGGCCACTCATGGTGCCGATCTCGGGCTGGGGCTCGGCAGCCGCGATCGGGGCGGCCACCGAGGGCCTCGGTGTGCCGGTCATCCTGACCGGTAGCCACTACACCACCTCGGTCGACGACGTCGCCGCCGGCCGTCGCTATGAGCACCTCCATTACGACACGAGCTCGATGGCCCAG
>JANMBS010000488.1:0-2242 GCA_031360525.1 Thermomicrobiales bacterium | reverse complement strand
AAACAACGCCGCGAGAGCCGAGGCGCCCACAGCCGGCTCGATTACCCGGGGCCCGACGAGAACTGGGCCAAACTGAACAGCGTCGTTCGCCTCGCCGGCGACTCGATGGAGGTCGCCACGACACCGTTGCCGCCCATGCCCGATGAGCTACGCCAGCTCATCACGAAGGAGTGAGCTGATGCCCGACGTGCACCTCAGCGTCTTCCGGGGGACGCCCGAGACGGAGGGCATCTTCGTCGACTTCGACGTTCCGGCGGAGGAGGGGATGGTCGTCCTCGACGCCCTCCATTGGATCCAGGGGAACGCCGCGCCGGACCTTGCCGTTCGCTGGAACTGCAAGGCCGCGAAGTGCGGCTCCTGCAGCGGCGAGGTCAACGGGCGGCCGAAGCTGATGTGCAAGACCCGCATGTCCGACCTGGACCTGAACGAGACGATCACCGTGGAGCCGCTGCGGGCATTCCCGCTGGTGCGCGATCTCGTCGCCGACGTGTCCTGGAACTACGCGGTCAACAAGTCCATCCAGCCGTTCACGCCACCCGCTGGGGTGCCGCAGGAGGACTGGCGCTGGCAGCAGCAGGACATCGAGCGGGTCCAGGAGTTCCGGAAGTGCATCGAGTGCTTCCTGTGCCAGGACGTGTGCCACGTGCTCCGCAACCACGAGACGGAGAAGCCGTTCATGGGCCCGCGCTTCCTGGTCCGCGCGGCGGGGCTCGAGATGCACCCGATGGACCGGGCCGATCGGCGCGGCTACCTCAAGGACAGCGGCGGGATCGGCTTCTGCAACATCACCAAGTGCTGCACCGAGGTCTGTCCGGAACACATCAAGATCACGGACAACGCGATCATCCCGCTCAAGGAGCGGGTCGCCGACGAGTACTACGATCCGATCCAGTGGTTCCTGCGCAAGATCCGTGGCAACGATTCGGATGCCGGGCACCACGTCGAGCTGCCTGTCCTGCAGGGCGGGGCGCCGGGTCCTGCAGAACCGTCCGCCGACGGAGGGCCATCCGATCCGGCCGACGACAGGGTTCCGGGTTGAGTGACCCGTTCTTCCCTGAGCTGGCAGGTGAGCCGGTGCGGGACGCATCGAGGTCCGACCCGTCGAACCGGCCGCGCGGCTTCGTGATCCGAACCGACGGCGCGGCGCGTGGCAATCCGGGACCGGCCTCTCTGGGCGCGGCGCTGTTCGACCTGTCGCGACCCGACGCGCGCGACGACCGGGCCGTCCCGGACGCCTCGATCTCCGATTACCTCGGGGTCCAGACCAACAACGTCGCCGAATACACGGGGGTGGTTCGGGCCCTCGACCTTGCGCGTGAGCTGGGTGCTCGAGAAGTCCATCTGCTGCTCGATTCGAAGCTGATCGTCGAGCAGCTGGCCGGACGCTGGCGGGTCAAGGACGCCAAGCTGATCCCGCTCTGGACCGCGGCACGGCAGACCCTGGCCGGGTTCGACCGCTGGTCCGCCGCTCACGTCCCGCGCGCCCTCAACACGGTCGCCGACCGGCTGGCCAACGAGGCGATCGACCGGGCGCACGCCGGTGGGCCGGCCTCGGTGGTGCGCCGGCCGGGGGCCTGAGCCGAATCAGGTGGAACCGGATCGGGGACTCGGTCGTCTGGCAGCCATGTCCATCCCCTCCGTCCGCTCTGTCCTGGTGGCCTCCGCCCTCGTGGCTGCTTTCCTCGTGGCGGCCTGTGGCCCCGCCGCAGAGCCGAGCCTGGTCCGGTCGGCCTGGCCCGTGACCATGGCCGGGTCGGCCTGGACGGCCATCCGCGTGGGCAACCAGGCCACCGTCGTCGGGTCCGAGCCGACTGCCACGTTCACGGGGGGCGACTTGAAAGGCACGACCGGCTGCAACAGTTACTTCGGGTCCTACAAGTATGCGACGGGCGTCATCAAGATCGGCCAGATCGGGTCGACGGCCATGGCCTGCCTCGATGCCGCGGTCGCTGCGACCGAACAGCGGTTCATGGCGGCGATGCAGGGCGCCTCGTCGGTCTCGATCGATCCGGATGGACGGCTCATCCTGAACGGGAGAGGCGGTTCGATCATGTTCGAGGTGGCGCCGCAGCAGGCCGGCTGAGCGCTGGGGCCGGGCCGGGGTAGACTCGGACCGTCAGCGAGGCGGTCGGATGGTCGCGCGTCGTCGATGGGGTGACCCGTCGAGGGCGTGAGGAAAGTCCGAGCTCCGCAGCGCAGGGTGGCGGGTAACGCCCGCCCGCCGTGAGGCGAGGACCAGTGC